>CAYSIO010000046.1:0-8178 GCA_964431115.1 uncultured Vampirovibrio sp. | reverse complement strand
GCAACAATAATAGGTACTTCCGCAGCTTTTGCGTGGTTAATAGCTTCAATTGTTTGAGGCATTATACCGTCATCAGCCGCAACAACCAGAATCGCAATATCAGTAGCTTTTGCACCACGAGCACGCATTTCTGTAAACGCTTCGTGACCAGGTGTATCTACGAATACAATCTTTTTACTTTCAGCATCATCAAGATAAACCGTATAAGCACCGATAGATTGTGTAATGCCACCAACCTCAGTTGCAACAATTTTGTGTTTTGATGCACGAATACTGTCTAATAATGTTGTTTTACCGTGGTCAACGTGACCCATAATTGAAACAACAGGAGCACGTTTCTTAAGTAATTTTTTATCGACTTCAGTAAGAGCCTTTTTCTTTTCTTCTTTTTCAAGCTCTTCTTCCATAAATGCTTCAATGTCTTCTTCAAGAACTTCAAGTTCATATTCGGCACAAACTTTTTTAATTGTTTCTACGTCAATAAGTTGGTTAACTGTAGCCATAACACCCTGAAACATTAGGAATCTCACGATTTCAGCCGGTGTTTTTTGGATTTTATCCGCCAATTCTTGAATTGTCATAGGCTGATTAACTACAATTGAAGTCACAGCTTCTTTTTCAGCTACTGCTTGAGTACGTTTTTTATGTTTTTGAGCAGCAGCCTTTTCCAAAGAAATCATTTCCTGATCTTCTTTTTTGTCTCTAAAGTCCTTTTTATCTTTTTTATGGTCAGCTTTTTTCTTAGATTGACCTTTTCCCTCATAGATTTCTTGTGGAATAATTCTTCTTTCTACAAGTTTTTTATCTCCACCTTGCTTGTTGAAAGGCTTTCTTTCTCCCCTATCCTCAGCTTTAGATTCAGAACCTTCTTTTGTAACTGCAGAACGCGGAGGAGCTTTTCTTACAATCTCAATTCTCGATTGATTTTTAGGGTACTCAATCTTTGTTCTTTCAATTCTTACTGCAGGTTTTTCAGCTTTTTTGATAACAGGCTTTTCTTCTTGTTTGTTAACAACTTCAACTCTTTGGACTTTTTCTACACGTTCTACACGCTCAATTCTTTCAATCTTAACCGGTTCTTTTGGTGTTGTCTTAACTACTTCAGGCTCTTCGGACGGTTTTGCTTTTTTTACGATAAAAGCTTTTTTAGCAGTACTTTTCTTTGGCGCCATACCTAAATGTTCTTTAACCTTACGAATTTGTTCAGGTGTAACTACATTAGAGTGAGATTTAACGGATATCGATATTTCCGCAAATTTTTCGATTAACTCTTTGCTAGTAATATTCAATTCTTTTGCTAATTCACTTACCCTAATATTATCCATCCAATAATCCTTTCAAATCTATATCAGCATTGGTTTTCAATACTTTATTTAATTTTTTCTTTTTTAGTGCCTGTTCTATACAATTTTGATTATAACAAAGATATGCAGATCTGCCAAATGTTTCAGAATTCGGATTAACAACCACTTTTTGAGTAGAATGTTCTTTTGTTATCTTGATCATATCCTTACGAGGTTTTAATTCACCGCAACCTACGCATTTGCGCATACTTTCTTTGACCAAAATTAATACCTCTAATTCGTTTCCGCAAGTTTTTCCAACTTAAGCTTTTGGTCATACTCAATTAAAAGATTTAATAAATCTTCTAAATCACCATCAATAGCCGTCCAAACATTCAAGTTTTGACCGATTCTATGGTCTGTTAAACGACCTTGAGGGAAATTATAAGTTCTTATTCGCTCGCTTCTGTCACCGGTACCTACTTGTGAGCGACGCAAGTCTGTAATTTCTTGCATTTGTTTTTGAACTTCCATATCATATAACTTTGCTTTCAGAATTTGCATTGCACGTTCTTTGTTTTGCAACTGAGATCGTTCTTCAGTACAGAAAATCATAATTCCGGTAGGTTTGTGGAACAAACGAGCTGCAGTTTCAACTTTGTTTACGTTTTGACCGCCTGCACCACCGGAACGCGCTGTAGACATTTCAATATCCTCAGGCCTAATTTCAACTTCAACATCATCTACCTCAGGCATAACTGCAACAGTTGCAGTTGAAGTATGAACTCTGCCTTGTGATTCTGTTTCAGGAACACGTTGTACACGGTGCACGCCTGATTCATACTTAAGCTGAGAATAAACTGCATCACCTTTCATAGAAATAATGATTTCAGAGTAACCGCCGGCTTCACATTCTGTTTTGGAAAGAACCTGTGTTTGCCAACCTTTTTTATCGGCAAATTTTAGATACATTCTTGCTAAATCACCTGCAAAAATGTTAGCTTCGTCACCACCTGCACCACCACGAATTTCTAACATAATGTCCTTATCGTCCATTGGGTCTCTTGGCAATAGTAAAACCTTCATTCTTTCTTCGTATTCAGGAAGCTTCGCTTCGTTTTCTTCCATTTCCATTTTAAGAAAAGATTTCATTTCTTCATCTTTTTCTTCAAAAATCATTTGTTTAGCTTCTTCTATTGCGTCAGTAGCTTTTTTCCAAGCGTAATATAATTCAACGGTTTCTTCCATTGATTTACGTTGTTTAGACAAATCTCTAAATTTATTATAATCCTGAATAACTGCAGGATCAGAAAGGGTTTCACCTAATTCAATATATTTTTTTTCGATTTGTATAATTTTATCTAACATATCTTTCATAATTTACCCACCTTTTAAAAGAATTATAACAAAAACAGGGGTAAATACAAATGGGAAATGGAAAATGGAAAATGGAAAGTTGAAAATTGAAATTTGTTTTAAAAAGTGAATATACGTTCTCCCTCGTATGATAGAGGAATTCGTGAACTTAACGAACTCAATCACTCTGTTCCCTCAATCACTCAATCATTTTTCTAAAACCTCTTATTCCCTTATTCCCTTATTTACATATTTCCTTAACTTAATAAACTTGCTTTAATTTTTGAATTGTACTAAAATAAGGTATACATTGAGAGATTTGAGGATATTGGATATATATGAAAAAAGCTTTATTAATAGCATCGGTACTGTTTATTGCAGTTATTTCTACGGCTTGTATTAACAATATTGCTGTTCAAGAACTAAACAACAAAGCGGCTGAATTTATGCAAAAGGGTGACTATGAGTCTGCTGTAAATCGTTTGCAAGCAAGCATTGATTTAGATTCTACAATGTATGAAACTTATTATAATTTAGGTATTGCGGCTACCAGCGCTAAAAAGTATGATATAGCGATTGAAGCTTTAGAAAACGGTTTGAAAATCAAACCTGACTTCGCCAATTTTTATTATTCTTTAGCTGTTGCACAAGCTGAATATTCAGAAGATTTAATTGAACTTGATGACGAGAAAAAAGAAGTTTCTGCAGAAGACAGAGCAAAATCTGAAGAATTAAAAACTTCTGCTGTTGCAAATGCTCAAAAATATTTGGAAATTAATCCTCAAGCTGAAGATAAAGAAGACGTAGAAGAGCTTATCAAAGATTTAACAGAACCTGAAAAAGAAGAACAGCCAAAAGTTTTGAAAGGCTAATATGTTCGAATCACACTCACAAATCATCTGCACCGTTTTTGGGCTTCATATATATTTTTATGGGGTTATTTTAGCTCTTGCCATTGTTGCAGGAACATTTATCGCAGATTATGTGGGAACAAAATTTTTTGACTTAAAAAAAGAAACAATAGTTGATATGTCACCATATCTTGTTGTATTTGGAATTATAGGAGCCAGATTATATTATTGCCTACTCAATTACGATTTTTACTTAAGATTCCCGACGGAGATTTTAGCAATTCGTCATGGCGGAATTTCAATTCACGGTGCAATCTTAGGCGGCTTAATAGGTTTATTAATTTTTGCCAAACGACATAAGCTATCCGCGTTTAAACTCGCTGACGTTTCTGCAATAGGTCTGGTTTTAGCTCAATCAATCGGACGTTGGGGTAATTTCTTTAACTCAGAGGCTTTTGGCACTCCTACGAACTTACCTTGGAAGCTCTACATTGCGCCTCAATATAGACCGATTCCTTTTACAAATAATGAATACTTTCATCCGACTTTTCTATATGAAAGCGTTTTAGATTTAGTAATCTTTTTTATTCTGTTTCATATTGCAAAAAACAAAATGTATAAAAAAGAAGGTAATATAGCATTACTCTACTTAATTCTATATTCCTTGGTAAGAATTTTCGTAGAACACTTTAGAATTGATAGTGTTTGCTATATTCACGGAATCCCTGTTGCAATGGTTGTATCTGCAGGTATAATATTTTTAGCAACAATTGCGCTAATTTATAACAACATCACAAGAAAAGAAGCATAAAATGAAAGCTGTTTTATTTTACGGACCTCAGGATATTAGATATGAAAACACAATGATTAAACCTCTTGCAGAGGGAGAGATTCTTGTTAAAGTAGAAGCTGCATTAACTTGCGGCACAGATGTTAAGACTTTTCGTAGAGGACATCCTGTACTAATCAAAAATATCCCCTCTGGCTTCGGACACGAATTTGCAGGTATAGTTGATAAAGTAGCAGAAGGAGTCACAAACGTAAAAGTCGGAGATCGAGTTGTTTGTGCTAACTCTGCACCTTGTGGAGAATGTTTTTATTGCAAAAGACAAGAATATAATCTATGTGAAAACATAGATTTACTTAATGGTGCGTATGCAGAATATATTGTTGTTCCGGAAAGAATTGTTAAGAAAAATACTTTAATTGTTCCGGATAACCTACCCCTTGAAAAAGCTGCATTTTGTGAGCCGCTTGCTAATGTTGTTCACGGCGCAGAAAGAACCGATATAAAAGCCGGTGATACTGTTGGCGTTATTGGTATAGGACCTATTGGGCTAATGTTTGCGAGAATTGCCAAACTAAAAGGAGCTCGTGTTATTGTTGCAGGAAGAAATAAAGAAAAACTTAGATTAGCTGAAGAATTCGCATATGCTGATGAAGTGGTTGATTTAACCAAATATCCAAATCCGGAAAAGATATTTAGGGAATTTTCTAATGAGAAAAAAGGCCTTGATGTAGTTATTGAATGCGTTGGCTTGCCTGAAATTTGGGAACTCGCTTTTTCTTGCGTGAGAAAAGGTGGTACAGTGCATTTCTTTGGCGGTTGCAAATCAGGCTCAACTGTCAGTTTTGATACTACAAAAATGCATTATGGTGATATTAAATTGATGAGCGTTTTTCATCATACACCAAAATATTTTAGACAAGCTCTTGAGCTTATAGCATCCGGAGAAGTTGAAGTAGAAAAACTTATTACTGATACATTACCGCTTGAAAAAGTTGAATACGCAATGGAACAACATATTGCAGGAAATGCGATTAAGTTTCTGATAAAACCGTAAGTTAAGCTATTACAAACCACTTTCAACATCTCGACAAATAGATTACAGACATATAATAAAAATTAGTCCAAAATAGATTACATGTCAAGATTAAAATTATTAGGTCAAAACATAAAGAAATACCGAGAGCTAAAAGGTTATTCACAAAACCTATTAGCAGAAAAGGTTGATTTATCTAGAGAATATGTAGCCGACGTAGAACGTGGGCACAAAAGAATCAGTTTAAAAAAACTTTTCGCAATAGCGGACGCTTTAAATATAAAATGTTCTGAGTTGGTTGATTTTGATTAATTAACCTATTAAATGTTTCCCAAAAAGTACTACACCTATTATTAATGCTACTACCGAAGCGAACATAACAGCTCCGGCAGAAATATCTTTTGCCATACCTACCATTCTTGAATATCGATTATGATAAATTGAATCTAAAGTGAATTCGATTGCAGTATTTAGCATCTCAGTCACAATCACCATAGCAATTGCAAAAAGCGCCATACAGAATTCCAGAGCGGAGAAATTAAGCAAATACGCAAATAACATGACAAGAAAGGCTATCACAACATGGACTCTTATGTTCATTTCGCTTTTTAAAACTAATCGGAACCCTTTTCGAGCATTTTTAAAAGTATTGTTAAATCCCTGAGACTTAAATCTTGTCATATTCTATACTTCCTAACGCTTTTCTTTGCTCATTTATAACAAAATTATATTCCTCTTCGCTTTGGTGGTCAAACCCCAATAAATGCATTAGCCCATGACTTATCAAAAAATATAATTCTTGTTCTTTATTTTCGGATAAACTAATATCCCTATTAACCCCTTCTATTACCTTATCTAAGGCAATTACAATCTCGCCGAGGTTAATATCGTTATCAAATACAAACCTGTTTTCATCGTCAGCAAAAATTGCGAAAGTTATAATATCTGCAGGTTTGTCTTTATCTCGATAATCACGATTCAGCTCATGCGTTTTTTCTGAATCGCAGAAGACAATATCTAAAGTTATGGATTCATAATCATAGCCATTTAAGCAAGATTTTTTACCAAGATTAGAAAGGTAATGTTCCAGCATTTTACGAGTTTTTTCTATAACTTCTTTTTCATCCAACTTCCAATCAGGAAAAATATTTTCAGTAAAAATATTAATTGTTGTCATTCTTTTTACTTTCCAGTTCCTTAATTTTTGATTCTAAATCGGCATCCAGTGTTGGAGGAAGGATTTCTTCAACCGTTGGAATAATCAACTGTTTATTTTTGTCTAACTCTTGTACAAGCTCATCGTGATATTTGATTCGTTTATGGTGCATACCACGAAGCATTCTTGAGAAGGTTTCTGCTATTGTTTTTAAATCTTTTAATGTCAATGGAGAATCTTCTAACTGTCCGTCATTCAGTCTTTCTTTAATTATTTTTGCAATAATTTCATCAATTTGCTCGCTTGTTGGATTCTTTGCAGCTCTTACAGCAGATTCTACTGCGTCAGCAATCATAAGAATTGCAGTTTCTTTCATATTAGGTTTTGGTCCAGGATAACGGAATTGATCTTCTTTTACGGCATCTTCGCCTTCTTCTTTAAGAGCTTCATTGTAGAAATAACTCACCAAGCTTGTTCCGTGATGTTGAATAATGAAGTTATGTATAACTTGTGGTAACTTGTATTCTTTAGCAAGCTCAATACCGTCTTTTGGATGAGCTGTAATAAGCATTTTACTAAATCTTGGAGTGCAAGTTTTATGCGGGTTTTCAATACCATAGAAAGACTGGTTTTCCACAAAGAACATTGGTCTTAATAACTTTCCTATATCGTGATACATTGTACCGACTCTTGCTAAAATCGGATTAGCGCCGATTGCTTCGGCAGCTGCTTCCACTAATTGTGAAACAATTAAACTGTGATTATATGTTCCGGGAGCATCTGATAACAAACGCTTAAGCAATTTGCTATCAGCTAGTTCAGCCAAACCATACGGAGTCATGACCCTAAACATATTTTCAATAATAGGCAAGAAGCCTAATAAAAGAACTCCGCTTATCAAGAAACAGTTAAGAACTAAAAGAGCTAAATCCCAGAGGATTTTGGCATTATCAATGTCCATCATATAGCGTTCTAACAGATAAATTCCGCCTACAAGAAGGATACCTGTTAAAGTAATTTTTAATGCAATTATCAATAAATCAGAGCGTCTTGAGAACTTAAGATTAGACATTGCTGTCATTACAACTGTATTCAAGAACATAAATGATACAATAACTTCAGTCGGATAATACATTCCGACAGATAGTAGCGCTAATACAATTGTTGAAGCAAAAAAGGCGTTTCTTGGCGTCGTAAATATTGATAAAAGAATTGTATATGTCGGAATTGGTAGTATGTAAGGTGAGAATCCTGTTGGTAATACGGCGGCAATAAATGCCAATACCAAAGTGAATGTTCCCATCATTGTCAAATATTTAGCATTATAGTATTGTTTTTCAAAATTCTTTTCATATTGCAAAAATACAAAAGTAAAGAATCCAATAAGTAAGAAAATCCCGAAAATACCGCTAAAATTAACCTGTAAAACATTATATCCGGCTGCTCTTAGAGCGTCTCTCTTGAGCTTGTTGACAGGCTCGTCTTGAGATACAATTACTTGTCCTTTTTTGAATACCACTTCATATGGTTTTACGGCATCTTGAACATTTTTCTTTGCTATTTCTGTTGCATATTCATCAATTACCAAATTCGGAACAATAACTTGATTTAAAATTCCGGTGATTAAGTTTCCTTTATGTCTGGTAACATTATTAGGAATATTCTTTTTTATTATTTCGGTAACATTATTGTTATCAAAATCTTTATAG
>CAYSIO010000045.1:0-8329 GCA_964431115.1 uncultured Vampirovibrio sp. | reverse complement strand
CTTCAAACGGTACAGGTGCAGCATGCAAAAAACGTGAAGACACCCACAGAATGGCTGAAGCTAACAAAGCGTTTGCTCACTACAGATACTAATATTTGTATTGACAAGATAGATATAAAAAGCGGTTTGGAAAATCAAACCGCTTTTTATTAATTATGTCATATATTTTTTAAAACCTTCTTTTTTTATAACTTTTGGAATCTCTATTTCCTCAACTTGACCACTTACAATTTTGTCATAAAGTTCTAAATCTCTGAATTTTATAATTTTTGCGGGATTTCCACCAACAATAGCACCCTTCGGAACAGACTTTGTTACGACGCTCCCCATTGCCACAACAACCCCATCTTCAATCTTTACCCCAGGACAAATCATGCTACGTGCACCTATCCAACAATTTTCACCAATTTCAACAGATTGATGGATTGCTGTTTCATCAAATGGAACTTTTGTTCGGCTCTCGTAATTATGGTTCATTGACATGATTAAGCAACCACCAGCAATAACGCTGTTCTTTCCTATTGTAATGCCTCCACCACAGTGCAATGTTGTCCCATCTGCTCCTATGTAAACGTTTCCTCCTAATTTTAGGTTTTTTATGCCACTTATAACAACGTCATTGCGAACAAAATTGCCAGGGAACCAACCATAATGATATGACATATATTTTCTTAATCTACGAATTGGTATTAGATTGATTAGTTTTTCACGTAGTCTTTGAGTGTTCATTTTTTCTCCATATATTTAATAAAGCATGTTGGTAAAACCAGTTGTAATCAAAGCCATTTCGTATTTATCAGTTTGTTCAATAATTTCTTTTGAAGCAGACGGAACTATTATCAAACCAATTCTTCCTTGTGATGCAACGTTCACGTCGTGTACTGTAATAGGCATATCAGAAGCCAAAACAGCTTCCTTTGAGCTGTCACAAGAATAGTCCAAAGCAAATTCTACGGAAGCTGATTGTAGTCCTTGCGCAATTGCAGTTGTTTTTAAATCTTTAGCAATAACGATTGCTTGAGAATTATTGTGTTTAGCAACTTTCCAAGCAAAAACAGCGTCTTCAATCTGTTCTACCGTCGGTTTTGTTTTAGAGACTACTTTGAACAAATCTTTATCTAATTCGCTCAAATTAGGGGTTTGAGTCAGAGTTCCCAACGGAGTTACTTTTACATCATTAGAAATAAAGTTTTTATAATCCTTTAACGGTGTATTAATTGCCACATAAGTAACACCACGAGTCTCAAGTATTTCTAATGCATTTTTGCTATAACTTGGAGCGGCAATGAGATTTGAATCTTTTAAAAATCTTGCTATTTCGCTATCTACTTCCGAAGAAACGACAACTACGGAGGACATAAAGTCAATTGGATTTGAATCCATGACTTTTTGTACAGCATCTGCCAAAGACTGTCCCAAAGCAACTGCACAAATTCCTGTGCCTTTAACGGTGCAAGCAGCTTTGACATCATAAAATTCGCTGATTAGATTTAATCCTTTTACCAAAGACAAAATTTGAATATATGTGAGATTACCACTTATCTCATAGTCAATAGTCTTGTCATTCGGTTCAATACCGGCGTTTTGAAACGCATTTTCACCATACATTAGTTTTATATCTTCAAGTTTCATATTTGTTCCTTCTATCTTTTTTCTTATTCTGCAACAGCACCCATAGGAATAGGCGCGAATTGATCAACTACAGGAGTTTCAACTCGTTGCTCTTCTTTTACTTCTATAGTTTTTACTGTTTCTTTTTTCTTAAGAAAAGAGCTTTGTGTATGTGTTGTTTCAGAAGATTTAGCAGGATTTGACCTTGCAGCTGCTTCTTCAAGCTGTTGTTGAATTTCTTTTTGAATCTTCTTGGCTTCTTTTTCTAATTTTTTAGCTTCTTTTTCTGCTTCTTTTTCAAGTTCTTCGGCTTCTTTTTTATCTTGTTCTTCCCAAGCTTTTATTGCCTCAGCTTGCGGTATAACGGAAACACTTGATGCTTTAAACGGATTCAAGATTATTTCAGGATATTCAAAATCAGAATTTCCATAAGGCTGAGTTGCTACAAGCATTACATCGCGCCAAATCTTAGCAGGAACGGTTCCACCCGTAAGTTCTCCCATTCTGGAGTTATCATCATTGCCGACCCAAACCCCTGTTACAACATCCGGAGTAAATCCTATAAAGTAAGCATCTTTGCAATCATCAGTTGTTCCGGTTTTGCCTGCAGCAGGTTTTCCAATATTAGCAGCACGACCTGTACCGCTTTGAATAACTGTTTTCATGATAGCTGTCATTGTAGCAGCTGTATTTATATTAAGCACTTTGCTTGTTTTAGCCTTTCGAGCTTCATATAATACCGTACCACGTGAAGACTCTATTCTTTCAATTGCATAAGGTTCTACTCTAAAACCGCCGTTTGCAAAAACACCATAAGCACGAGTCATCTCGAATAATTTAACACTGTTTGAACCCAATGAAATTGTATAGTCATACGGAATAGGGGTTGTGATACCCATAACTCTTGCAAGCTGTATAACAGGTCTTACACCAATCGCATCCATTAACCTTGCAGTACAAACGTTTGAAGAAATCATCAAAGCTGTATACATTGGAATCGGACCTCTATATTTATTGCCATAGTTACGAGGAGTCCAATCACCTATTCTATATGGCAAATCATCAATCATATCGTTTGGTGAATAGCCTTTTTCGATTGCTGCGGTATATATAAACGGCTTGAATGCTGAGCCTGAAGGTCGTGAAGATTGAGTTACGCGGTCATATTGACTCTTAGAGTAATCTTTTCCGCCGGCATATACAAGAATTCTTCCGTCAATTGGGCTGAAAGAAAATACTGCAGCCTGATTCTTATCACTTTTTAGCCCCCAAGCATTTAGATTATTTAAAATAGCCTCATTGGCTTTAATTTGAGCATCATAATTGAGGGTTGTTATAACTTTATAGCCACCATTTGTAATATCTTCTTCCGTAAACCCAAGTTTCATTAAATCTTTCATAACGTAGTCGCAGAAGTACGGAGCTTTGTTAGTTGCGTACATTCTAGGCATAGTAGAAAGCTCAATCGGCGCTTTTTTAGCTTCTTCATAAGTCTTCTTATCGATATAACGCATTTTAAGCATCCTGCCTAAAACCTGATTACGGCGTTTCTTCGCTAAATCTATATTATTATATGGAGAATAAACTGAAGGAGCTTGAGGAAGCCCAGCAATCAATGCCATTTCAGGTAAAGTTAATTCATCCAGGTTCTTGTTAAAATATATTTTTGCAGCACCTTTTACGCCATATGCACCGGAACCTAAATATACATTATTCAAATACATTTCTAAGATTTTATCTTTTGAAATTGTTTTTTCAATTTGCGCAGCAACTTGAAGCTCTTTTATCTTACGAGTAAAAGTTTTTTCATTTGATAAGAAAAGAATTCTGGATAATTGTTGCGTCAAAGTACTTGCACCTTGAACAACCCTTCCTGCAAGAACGTTTGCTACCATTGAACGTACAAGTCCGACAATGTCATATCCCGGATGTTTATAAAAGTTTTTATCTTCAGTCGCAATAAGTGCTTGAGTTAGCTGTTTCGGAACTTCTTTAAGTTCCACGTTCGCAAACGTATAAGCTGCGAACGTTTTAATTACTTGTCCGTCATTTGCACAAAAAGTAGTTACAATATTTGGTTTAAGAGTATTTAGATTTTTAATCGGCGGAAGTGAAATCAGGTACAATTTCAAAGCAATCATGCCGGCAAGCGCAACACCGATTCCAATAACAGTTATTGTGCTTATCATTTTTAATAAAGGATTCTCATAGGTTATTCTTTTAGATTTTCCTCTTTTGGAGCTTCCTTTTCTCCCTCTCGGAACTGCGTAAGGTCTCATACCATATCCTCTTATATTGTTTTTTTCTCTCAAAACCGTTAATATATCAAAAGATACTACTATTATATTTTATCAAATAAATACAAAACGGAGTGTTTTTTTAAATTAAAATGTTAAGTTTTTTGACAATATTAAAAAATGAACTTCTTTCATATTTTGTTCCGGAGAAAATGGAGTATAAGATTACCGGTGAGTGTAAAAAATGCGGTAAATGCTGTAGATACATGTACAGTTTTGATACGTATACAACTACAGATTTTAAAATAATGCAATTTTTATTCCCATCTTATCGCAGGTTTTATATTAGAGGTAAAGATGAAGCAGGCAACCTTATTTTTGCCTGTAAATATGTAACAGACGAAGGGCTTTGTTCTGTCTATAACAAGCGTTTAAAAATGTGTAAGAAATATCCTGCAGCAAAAATCGGCTATCCCGGAAAACTGCATGAAGGTTGCGGATATAAAGTTGAAGATAAGAGTTTTGAGGCGTATTTAAATAAAAAAGAGGTCTCTTGACCTCTTTTTTATTTCTTTTTTTGAATCAATTTTATTCTTTGATTAAATTACCTTTTCCGAAGAAATGCAATCTTCCTAAATCATCTGTATAAATTGTTTTAGATTCGTTTACACCGGAAGAAGGTAAATAAGTTGCTCCGTGTCCAAAGCTTGCAGAAGCATCCATTTTTCTGTCCTCAGCTGTAAAAGAAGCTCTTGTTTTTGATGAAACCGGAACATTTTCTTTTTCCTTAATAACTTTTGTAATATCAGTTTCCACTTCGTTCACAGTTTCTTTAACTTCTTTTTGAACTTTTTGCATCTCTTTTGAGACTTCATTTATAGCATCTGCTTGTGCTGCGCCCATATCAATATGACGAACACTTGAATATCCGCCCCTGCCTAAAAAGTGCGAGCGTCCGATATCGTCTGTATAAATAGGGCTTTGAATTTGCTGAATTGTAGTGTTTGCCATAGCAACACCTGTAGAGATAATTGTAGCTGCTGCTAATAAAATCAAATATTTTTTTGACATAGAATGCCTCCTTAGGTTTAGTTTATATATTCATATTATAATATAAACCTCGACAAAGGAAAAGTTGCTATTTTATTGCGCCTGTTAACTCATTTGTTATGTCTTTTCCACCATGCAACACGACACTTTTTGCGAAAACATATTCATATCCGTCTTTTTGAGCCTTTTTGGTAATTTCACTTTTAATATTTTTTTCTATTGCAGATAACCTATTATTATAATCTCTCTCCAACGCTTCTTTTTTAGTATTAAATTCTTTCATGTATTTGTCTTCTAAGAGAAGAATTTTTGCCTGATCTTTTTCGTTAGCGATTTCACCTCTTGCATTTACGATAATTTTATCCAATTCGGCTATTTTTTTAGAATGTTCTTGCTTCAATTGTCTTACTTGAGAAGAATTACTTACCAATTGTTGCAAATCAACTACTGCAATTTTATCTGCCGCAAACACCCCCAAAGTAGATAACATGGCTGTTAGTACTAATAAACTTTTTTTCATAATTAACCTCCTTTTTTCTTTTTTATAATCAATTTCGAAACTTAAAACCATTAGCTCATATACTAAGCCAATCGGGCGATTTGAGCTTGCGGAAAAACAGTAGGCCGGATTTAATAATCCGACAATAATTTTTGTTGGCATAGTAATGCCAACCTACAAACCATTAGCTCATATGCTAAGCCAATCGGATGATTTAATATTGAAAACTCCGAAGATTTAAACTAAAATAATAAGTATGAAAAGAGTATTAATCGTAGCTTTATTATTTATGAGTTCAATTTTCCCTGCCATTGCAGAGGAATCAGATGCTCTTGTAAAAGAAACATACAAACTTCAAGGTCAAATAGAATATGACGATAACCCCGTAGAAGTTATTTACCTTGATGAAAACATAGATAAGCCGCAGGTGAACATCCCAAAGCGCTCGTTGACCCTGCCTGTGGGGGTCTTAAATATAACCTCGAACACAAATAGTCAAAGAAGTGCACTTGCAAGATCGTCTATAAACAGAGGCAGTCTGAAAGATATATTACCTCTTAGCGGAAGCGTTACCGAACAATTCGGAACAGGATTTTCATACGGACAAACTTGGGACCAAGAATTGTCACAATTCGCACAAATGGAACACACCACAGCTTTCTTTGTGAGATACGATTCACCTAAATTGTTTTCCTTTACAACTTCTGTGAGACAGGCAACAAATTCTGATATCGGAACTCAATATAATCTATTTAGAGTTGCTCCCGAATGGCATATTACAGATAAGTTGACCCTTAAAGATTCTTTTACAAATTACATGGCACAGACCAGATATAAAAATGAAGTCACGTTAATTTATACACCGGCATTAAAAAAATATGCTGATTCTTTGAAATTCGAACTTGGGGTTGCTCAAACTTTCTACCAAGGAGGAAGACAGAGAAATGCTCTTAAATTTTCTACAGGGTTTAAACTATAATTTGATATAATAAAAATATGGCAAAAATTAAACAAGCACAAAAAAGGCCTAAAAAGGTTGTTAATAAAGAAGAACGTAAGGGGAAAGATAAATCAAAACAAAAATCATCCGCTTCCAAAGGTTTTTACTATTCTTTTTTAACGATTATTTTGTTTTTATGCCTTATTCAAATAACAATAAGCGCGGTTCTTAATGTCTCAAAAGTTGTGTCCTACAACGCAAAAATCGTACAAATAACCAAAACAAGAGACGCAGCAAAAGCTCTGAACGAACAGTTAAAAGACAATATTAACAATTTTTCAAACGTTACGGGACTTGAAGCCATTGCAAGAAATAATTTAAAAATGTCTTCAGAAGACGAAGTACTGGTAATCATCAACAATCCAAGAGAAGAAGAGAAGGAAGAAAAGCCTAAAAAAACAGGCTTGTTAAAACATGATTAAAGATTTATTACAGGACGGATTTATACTTAAATCTAAAGGATTTTATAAACACGCAATAGAATCCTTTTACAAGGCTTTGGAACAAGATAATAACAGTTCTGAACTCTTACTTGAAATCGCCGAAACTTATTATCTTATGAAAGACGAAGAACGAGCTCTAAATTATATAGAACAAATTCTGGAAAAAGATCCGACACATATTGAAAGTCTTAAACTGCTAAAAAACATTTTCTTAAACAAAAAAGCATACCAAGAAGCTGAACAAACAGCTAAAAATATTTTCTGTATAACAAAAAATACTGACGATTTAGCAGAAATTTTTAACTTATTAAACAAACAAAAAAAATATAGTGAAATCTTTGAGTACAAAATTGAGGATTCTTCCGATAAAATTCTTTACGAGAAAGCTAAAGCAAAAATGTTACTTGGCGAGCTTGAACCAGCAGAATCTTTTATAAATCAGGCTTTAGAACAAAACCATTGTTCTAAATTTTGGCTTTTAAAAGGTAAAATTCTATATAAAATGAGTCGCAGAGATGAGTGTATACAAATTCTTGATTCTATTGATAACAAAGAAGCTGATGCAGAAGCTTTAAACTTCATAGGACTTATTAAACAACATCAAGAAGATTACCATAAAGCTGTTGAATATTTCCAAAAAGCTACAAAATCAGAACCGCAAAACCACGAATATTATTATAATTGCGCAAGCACCTATTTTAAAATGGGCGATAATCAACAAGCAAAATTCTATTATAATAAAGCAATTACGCTTGCGCCTGATAATCAAAACTATCACTTTGCTCTGGCTAATTTATATTATTCAGAAAGACACTATAAACGAGCCCTCGAAGAGCTTTGCTATGATTTCTTTGAAGCAAAGCTATTAAAATCAATTATTTTATACGATTCAGGATATCTGTCATTAGCTCAAAAACTCCTGAACGAGCTCGCAGAAGAACAGCCGGAAAACGAACTTGTTAATAATTATAGAAATCGCATTAGTGAAGAACTACGAGCTTAGTTAAAGTGTTCCGTTTTTTTAATTATCTGATAAATTTCTTCAAGACGTTCTTTGTTGTGCAAATACCAATAACCTATCAAGACTTCAAACGCTGTAGCTTGGCGATAATCAGCTTGGATAGACCGTCTGCCGACCGGAATAGGAAGGTTTCTCGCACGCCTTGCAAGCTCTTGTTCGTCTTCTGATAAACTTGGCATAAGAAAATTAAGCAAATCTTTTTGGAACGTTGCATTAACACGTTCGGTGGTAATTTTATGCAACAATTTTGAATTAGAAGTTTTGTAAATCGTATAAGTTCTTACAAAAACTTCCCAAACAGAATCACCAATATGTGCGTAATTTCTGAGTACCAATTCTTCTTTAATCATAGAATTCAGTATATCAAAAGGGGGCGGATGAAATCAAGATTTCATCCGCCCCTCGTTTGAAGAAGTCTTAATTTTTTGGCTTATCAGTTTGTAATTAAACTAATAAACCAAATACATT
>CAYSIO010000044.1:0-8395 GCA_964431115.1 uncultured Vampirovibrio sp. | reverse complement strand
AGCAGTTGAGATGGGCGTTTCTATTTCTAAGCTAAGAGAAATTGTTAAAATTGCACAAGAGCCTTTATCTTTAGAAACTCCAATCGGTAAAGAAGAAGATTCAAGATTAGGTGATTTTATTGAAGATAAAGAAGCAGACGCTCCTATTAAGACAGTTGCAAGTGAACTTTTAAGAGAAGATCTTGCAGAGGTGCTTTGCACTTTATCTCCTCGCGAAAGAGATGTTTTAAGACTACGTTTTGGTATGGATGACGGTCGTCAGAGAACATTGGAAGAAGTTGGACAACTATTCGGTGTTACTCGTGAACGTATCAGACAAATTGAAGCAAAAGCTTTAAGAAAATTAAGACATCCAAACAGAAGCAAACGCTTAAGAGAATACGTAGAAAATTAATTATAAATAAAAGAGTCAAATATTTGACTCTTTTATTTTAATTTGATAATATAGTCCTAATAAACTTTTGGAGATATGATGAAAAAGCTGATAGGGAAGGGTTATAATAAAGATTTTTGGTGTGCGGATTCCGCATTTATGAATATTTATTTTTAGAAAAGCTGAGATTCATTCTCAGCTTTTCTTTTATATAAACAAAATTTCAGGAGGAATATATGAGAGTTACAGCAATCAATTCGCAAAACAATCGCTTAAGCTATAAAGGCTTATGGGGAGATACAATTACAAGACAAGAAGAGCTTTTGTCTAAACGGGGTATTGATATTTATAATTGTGAAACAAAAGAATATTTTCCTTTTTGCGAAGAATCTTTACAATCGGTCAATGATTTAATGAAAGCAAATACAACATACAGAGTAATTGAAGAGAACGAATCCGGCGATAAGTTTTCCAGATGTAGAAAGCACGAAGGAACTGATATAAGAGTTCACGGAACATTATTATTTACAACAAAACAGTGGATTAACTATATTACAAATAAAATTGTAAGCGGCTCTGTTGAATGTAATTTAATTGAAAATAATTTAAGAAAATTACACTTAGAAAGATATTTGAGAGCTTAATTTGTATACATACAAAAAACGACGACTTAAAGTTTTAAGTCGTCGTTTTTTTAATACTTTATTTAAAAAGCTTAAGCGCGTTTGCTACCGGAAATGGCGATTTGATGTCTTCCTTTAGCGCGTCTTCTGTTTAATACTTCACGACCGCCAGGTGTAGCCATTCTAGCTCTGAAACCGCTAACGTGTTGTCTTTTAATCTTTGTTCCTTCTAGTGTACGTCTCATTGTTCTATTTCCTTTTCAGCTAATTTTACTTATAATATATTTATCGTAAATAAAACATGCTTTTTAGTCAAATACATGTCGTTTACATGGTTAAGTTATATTACGTTGAGAGGTGCAGATATGCAAAAAATAGGTTTTATCGGTAGCGGGAAAATGGCAAGTGCTATTATAAAAGGACTTATTAAGTCTGATTTTATCACTCCTGAAAACCTTATTGCAACACAAGCTGAGCCTGAAGGAATCAAAGAAAAAACTGAAGAATTGGGCATTAAAATAATTTTAGATAACAAAATTTTAGCTCAAAACTCAGATATAATATTTATTGCTACTAAACCGAATCAAGTAGTAGATGTACTAAAAGAAATTTCCCCTTGTATAGCTCCAACCAAACTTATAGTTTCCATAGCTGCAGGGATAAATACTCAAAAACTTGAATCAAATTTACCTGCAGGCACAAGAGTTATACGCGTAATGCCAAACACTCCGGCACTTGTAGGAGAAGGTATGAGCGGTATGGTCGGTAGCAAAAACGCAACTAAGGAAGATTTAGAATATATATACAGCCTTTTATCAACAATCGGTAAATGCATTATACTGGAAGACGAAGCACAGATGGATATTGTAACGGCGATTTCAGGTTCAGGTCCGGCTTTTTTCTACAAAGTGATTAATGATATTGCACGCGCAGGTGAAAAGCTTGGATTAGATTATGAAAAAGCTCTTTTATTAAGCATCCAAACCGCCATCGGTTCTGCAAAAATGGCATTAAACCGTGAAGTAAGCATGGAACAACTTATCGCGAATGTTGCGACAAAAGGCGGTTGCACTCGGGTTGGCGTTGATATTATGGAAGAAGAAGATACAGCAAAAATCTTTACAGATGTTATCAGAAAAACATCTCAAAAAGCTTTTGAACTAGGTAAAATCACCCCTTAACTCTCCAGTAATATTCTACCAAATAACTTATCGCATCAAAAGGATGTTCTAAGAATTTAGCCTCTCTACTGGACTTTATCTGAGTATGAGTAGGAACGTCAACAATGCTTGTGCCCTCTTTGAATGATAAGTTATATATATTATAAAGAATCCACTTACAGCGTCTAGGATCAACAAATAAATGTCTTTCTCCTTTTGAATTTCTCACTCTCGCATTAAACGCAGAAATTCGATTCAAAATCGGCGGATTATAATCACGTAAACGAAACTTTATATTTTTATAACCATACTCCAAAAGAGCGTTTTTTATAATTGCATAATTTGTATACTCACTTTGCGTACTTCTATTATCCCCTGATGCATCACCATTAATGACAATTTCGGCTTTGTGTTTCGGGTAACGTTTTAAAAACTCTTCAATACATTGCTGAGTAGTTGTTTTCTCAATAACAATTTCATCAAAGAAATAAACATCATTGTTATCTTTATGAGCTAACGCCCAACACATAGGATCTACGTTAAAATCACAAGTTAAATGAAGAGGTAAATTTGGATTATATTTGAGCATAAGCTTATTGGAATCATCAAATCCCTTTACGACAAGCCCTGATGAATAATCTCCAAATTCTCCTAAAACATTAATTTTATAGTATTCTTCATCAAAACTCTCTTTCATTGATTGTATAAAATGTGGTGGTAAATATATATTATTTGTGGTGGGTGCTATTACCAGTCTGTAGTTTTCCTTAGAACGTTCGACAAACCTACGCCAAATCCAACCTTTATCAGGTTGCGGATTGGTATGCCCAAATAATCTGTAACGAAAATCCACCCAGTTTTTACCTCGATATGTGTTTCTAAGTCTGCCTAAAAGTTGCTTGAATGAAGAATCACTTATTTGTGAAGCTTCTTCTATTTCCGCCCAATGTAAATTTAAAGATTTAAACTTTTCCGGATCTTCAAGAGCTGAAAATAAAATCTCTGAACCATTTGAAAAATGAATAATTTTGTCAACTTTATTGTATGTATAGTCCTTTTCTTCAAGAAACCCCAACGCATCAAGATGCTCTAAATAGCTAACAAGCGTCGTTTTTCTTACCAGCTCATATTCTTTTGCACCGACTAACCCTCTGCATCCCGGATATTTTTTTGCCAATAAAATTCCTAAGAGAGAACCGCACCAAGTTTTTCCGCTACCATAGCCTCCTTGATAAATTGCAACATCAAGAGAGTTGGAATGCGGAACTTCTATAAAATCTCTCTGCTTATCTAATAGTTTATATTTAACCAACAAAATCACCTCCATTTACAAAATCGCTGATAAAAATCTACTGAATTCTTCATACAAAAACGTTTCAACGGAAAAACATCACTTGCTTCAAGAAGAGCATTAAAAACTTGCGTCGAAAACTTTCTATCATTATCAACATAGTGATGATTCTCACACAAAACATCATGAACCAATGCTGCAATAAGGAATTTATTATCAGTATTAGCTCCGATTACACGCCAAAAAAAACGGGGCACAGATGCCCCGTCAAAACAATAATATTTTGGAATTTCAAATTGATAATCTTTTTCTTTTTTAATATCCGTCAATAATACTTTTAACAGTTTTCTGTTAATAAAAGGATATTTCTTTATTGATTTTTTCATTTCTTGAGAAGTTGACGGAAGAATATATCTTATTGCTACTTTCGGAACATCATCAAAAAATATGGTTACATATTTATTTGAATACCACTCAAGCATTTTCTTCACCTCCTGAGGTAATTTCCCTTATAGGAAACTCTTTATTCTCGAATAAATAATCCAAATCCGTTTTTGAATATCCTAAAGATGAGCCTATCAAATCAATAAGAGGGTTTCCCCTATAATATTCATTTGCATATTCCATTTCAATTAAAGCTTCCGCATCAGAAATCCCTGCTTTTATTTCATCCGGAGTAAGCCCACAATCTTTATAAATCGCAAGAAATACTTCTCTCTTTGTAAGAGTAAGTTTGGACAATCTTTCATTCTCTTTCTCCTGCAATTCTTGTTCGTATAAAGTATTAAAAACCAATTTTCCGTTTTCAACTATATATTTTCGTTCAACATAATCATCAGGTAAAATTTGTACTTTATCATAATACTTTGCGAGTGCTCCTCTATTCATGGCTGTTATCAAATTCCCGTTTTGAATCGTGTAATACATTAGCTAGCTCCTTTCATTGGTATAAATATTACTTCTGCCACATTGACAGCGTCCAAGATAGTATACTCTCCTTTAGCCACCGGCATCCAAAGTTCTTGGTATGCCTCTTGATTTCTATAATACCTATACGGGCAATAAGCCGTACTTGTTGCACCTTTAGCTCCCATTGCAAACGATGCGTTAGGACTTGCGGAAACTCGAATCCAACCGTTTACCGGAAAGTCTATGATTGTATTAGAAGTCACTGAATAACTTATTTGATTAAGTATATCCGGAACTACATAGTCCATTATCAGTTCTTTATTATTAGGCACAATATTGCCAACAGCTTCCAATACTTCACCCGCATCTAATAACTCCAGATTCTGAACTGCATTAGCTACTTTGAAGTAAAGTTGCGCTGTTGACTCTTCTGAAATACTGATTGAGCTTACAACCAGAGGGGTAATAAATGTAATTTCATCTTGGTTAACTTTCCAATATCCGGAATAATCAACCCCACTTTCTATATCAGCTACGTCGATAACTTTTAATCCGTATTTTGGAGCTGTAAGCTCATTTACAAGCTCATTGTAAGCAAAACTGTAAACTTCTCCACTATTAGCTTGACCGCCGGCTTTTAACCAAGAAACATTGTTTGGTGTAAAGTCAAAATACTGAGCAGTAAATAACGGTATCGTGTCATTTTCTGTTGTAGTAACATCAACTACATCAATAATTGTACTTTGTGATTCTGTATTACCGACGCAAATATAAAGATTATTATATTCTTTTTGCGTTTCAGGAACTTCACCATAGCCACAAGCACGCCAATCTATCGGATTACTTCCAAAAGGTGTATATAAGTAAAAATTAGTGGTATATTTATGACGAACATTACCTGCGTTAGCATTATTACCACCATCGGTAACTTCTGCACCAAGAGATATATTATAGCTGGTATCTTTAAAAGGTTTTGTAAAATATACTTGACGAACGGTAGAAGAACCGGTAGATCTTCCACCTTGTTCAATCCAACCGTCAGAATAGACCGTGCACCAAGTAGAACCGCTTACGGTTTTTGAAACAATTTCTCGGGATAATGGTGAGACAACTTTTCTAGGCAAGAAAATGCGCTCATTCTCAATATCAATACCATAAAACCAAGCCGAGCCATAAGTTTCAAACCAAGTATCTATAGCTTCTTTATCGGCTATATCATAGAATTGATGACCGTTTGAGTGAACATACATTGTGATTGTAGATTCACCAAGAGTAACTTCTGTTGCAGTTCCTGATCCTTTTTCTTCCAAACACTTGCTATAAAAGTCCGGATAACCATAACGTGAACCTGCTACTGCTTCTTTGTAGACATAAGTGCCTTGAAGCGCCCAAGCATGAGAATCTGGCTCTAATAAAATAAAATCAGTCGTCTTTGTATCAAAAAGTTGAAAACTATTCAGCCCAACCCAAACTTCATTTTTCCCGTCAGACATTAAAAAAAGTCCTTCACAACCTTCCTGAGAGGGTAGTTCTACTTCTGAAATTGCATTATTTAATTCTTCTTTATTTACATATTCGGCATCATTAGTAAGCTCGCTTACATTTATTGGTAATTCTTCTTTTAGAGCATAATTTCCTGCAGGTTGCATTTCCGAAATTTGTTCTTCTAAGACACCCTTTATTTGCTCGATGTATTCATAAGTAACATCTGAATTTTGTTCTGCATAAAACTTTGCGTTGTCACGATATTGCTTTGCTTCTTCTTTATATTTTTTTGCTTGCTCAGCAAAGTATTGTGCTCTGTTATTTGTTGCAGAAATAACTTGTTTAGTCGAAGGGGCTGATATATTTAACTCAGCCCCATTAGATGTTGTATAAACTTTTATAGTATTTTTTTCTGACATTTTATATCCCCCTAACTTTTCTCGGATATACAATAATACGGTTCAAATCTCCATAAGTGGTATCAGCGACAAACATAGTATTTTCAATGTTTTTATCAAGTTCGCAAGCTTTGATTCCATAAAAATAAATTTCATAAGGCTTATTTTTAGGTACAGCTAATAAATCTGTGTATTCCGGTGTCAGTACAAAAGTTACCGTATCCGACTTTGTAACAGCAACCTGTAGCTCTTGACCTATTAAATTTCTATCCATATCCTGTATCGCAAAATAAACGGTATAGTTTTTATCACTATCAAGGCCTGAAATAACAAGTTCCCCACTATCTCCTTGATATAAAGATATAGTTCCGTCATTATCAATAATTAAACTCATAATTAATCCTTTCTTTTTTTAAGACTTCTTAAATTAAAAACCTTCAACAGAAACTGCTTTTGTCGGCAAGAAATAAGCATTCTGAAGTGCCACTTGAGATACGAGCTCATCAGCTTCCGCCACAGGCAAAGCTACCAATTGAGAAACACTGTAAGCTTCATCCGTTAACGATTTAAAGACTACGGTTTTACCATTAACAGAAATCTCTCCTGCAGAAAATAATGCGGGGTTTAGTAGCAAATAGCCGTTAGACGGTACTATATAGCTCTGATTAATTTCAATATTGACAGAAATACAGTTTGACCAATTTGGAAGCATTGATGCTTCATTGGCCAATAATTTTGTTTTGGTCTTATATTCTTCCATTGTAGAAGTTAATGTTTCAACAGAATCATTCATTGTCTCCGTAATATCATTGAGTCTTGTATTAATGGTGGCAATATTTGATAAAATTGAAGATATACTTGTCATTATGGAATCAGATGTTGCCGCAATACTTTCTTCTAAGTATCTAAAATTTTTATTCATTGTCTCTGAACTTGCTAAAGAACCGTATTCAATATCAATTAAACTCATTATTTATTTCCTCCTTCTTTAATAATTACGTCATAAATTTTGTCTATTTTTACCTGCATAATACTTAATTGCTCTTTTAAGTCGTTATATTGCTCTTTTGTTGAATATGTATGAGCAACATCGGTCAAAATTTCGCGATGTTTAACCTCTAATTTTTCAGGAGTAACAAAGAGGTTATATTGAAATATAAGAGCAATAAACACTATCCCTATTGGCAAATATTTATACAAATACTTTTCCATAAAACCTCCTAAAGTACAGCAGCAATCATTGCCATTTGCAAAGCCATTTGCATCATTTGATCAGAATCCATTCCTGATTCACTGGATTTATTCGTTTGAGTTGCATTACCTTGACTGGTTGCAAGAGATTGCTTTTGATTATCAGAAATAGCATTATAACCATTCATATACATAAGCATTAAATTTGTCAGCACTTTTGCGGTTTCAGCTTGTGAATTCGCTAATATGTCATTCGCATAAGCCCCAATTTGTGCTGCATTATTTTGAGCAAGATTATTATACAAATCTGTAGCTTGCGAAGAACGTATCATATTTCTATTTGATAACGGATTAATAATATTATTTTCCAAGCTTTTAACAGACTGAGTGTTTAATGCATTTATATAAGAATTCATTTTTGCTTGATTAGTTACCGAATTCAATGTTGGGTTTAAATACTCATCAAGCAAAGAATCCATATTAGTATTAACAAAATTATTAACAGTATCAAATGCGGTACCCGGATTAAATGTCGATACGGTTCCGTCATTTGTTGTTTGGCTGGTTACAAAAGGATTTGTAGTAGTTGTATTACCATAAACTGTTTTAGTTGTTGTTTTATTAGATTTTTTACCCATTATAAATTCCCTTTCATAATTAAATTTTTGTCTTAATTTTTCCAAATTCTATATTGTTTATACAAAAATTTTGCCCGACTTCCTTTGTATAAAAGCTCATTTGTAAAGTCTTAAAATAAGTAGCCGGAAGCTTTTTGATAACATTTATTTTTTCATGCGGATAAATATTCACATCCCAAAAACCCTTATCAAAATACAGAACATTTTTTAAAGTTTTTGAAATAATATGTCGAACTTTTGTTGTTAAAGAATTGTAATCCTTTGTGTATTCAATATAAAAATCATTACTATAATTCATATTCATAGTAATTTTTGGCGGGTATGCAA
>CAYSIO010000043.1:0-8538 GCA_964431115.1 uncultured Vampirovibrio sp. | reverse complement strand
CTCTGCTTCTTAATGTCGACATCATATCCGTAATGTTTCCATTATACTTCCTATATTTTTTTAATTCCACATTAAAAAATTTAATAACGCTTTTTGTGGTAAATTGTTACAAAAATATACAAAAAACGCTCAATAGCAATAACCGAGCGCTTTTCAAAATATTAACATTGTTAAGTTTTATTAATATACATTTGCTTAATTTGCTGATAAACTTATATATATGAAAGAACACGATTTTATAAAAATTATTAATGAACAAACCAAAAGCCCCTATTTAGGGGATGATTGCGCTTATTTAAAAGAGCTTGGAATTGTTGTAACACAAGATAATTTTGTCGAAGATGTCCATTTTAAAACAGAATGGGCTACACCATACCAGTTTGGATACAAAGCTGCTGCTGTCAATATTAGCGATGTTCTGGCTTCCGGAGCTAAACCTGCTTATATAACGATAGGTTTATCATTACCTTCAACAATTGATGAAAGCTTCATTAAAGAGCTTTATAGGGGAATTAATGACGGTGCATATGGCGCAGAAGTAATCGGCGGAGATATTACAGGCGGAGAAAAGATATTTATATCTATTACCGCAATCGGTAAAGTAGAAGGAAGAACAATTTCTTCAAGAGCAAATGCTAAAGAAGGCTACGTAGTAATTTCCTATGGCAATTTTGGCGAAAGCTCAAAAGGGCTAAAAGAACTTCAATCAGGGCTAAAAAATACACCCGCAATCAGAGCTCACTTAGAGCCTGTTCTTAACAAGGAGTTTTCAGAATGTATTTCTACGCAAATTCAATCTGATTATGCAATGATGGACACGTCAGACGGCTTAGCTGACGCTTTATTCCAAATTGCTAAAGCCAGCAACGTAAAAATAATTACAAATATGATTGTTGGGATGTTTGGCGCGGAAGACTATAAGCTTGTAGCAGCTGTGCCTAAAGACTTTTTAACCAAATTAAACAATTACGAGATTATTGGTGAAGTCACCAAATTTGACGGCACATATTTACAAATTGATGACAAAAAATATTCCAATTATAATGAATTAGGGTTATATAACCATTTTGGAGAATAATATGACAAAATTTTCTTTAATAATAACCGCAGGCGGTACATCTTCAAGATATGGAAAAAACAAACTACTTGAATTAATCGGGGACAAAACGGTTATTGAACATACAATTTCTGTTTTCTTCAATATTAATGAAATTGATGAAATTGTAATACCAACTAACGAAAGTTTTGTTAAAGAATTTGAAAAAATATTATTACCAAATGAAAAAGTTAAAATAATAAACGGTGGGAATTCCAGACAAGCATCAGTATATAATGCATTACAGCATGTTACAAATGAATACGTTATTATACATGACGGAGCAAGACCGCTCATCAAAGAGCCTACTATTCTACAAGTAATGGATATGGTACAAACACATAACGCTGTCTCAGTAATGACAAAAACTACCGATACCATAAAGGAAGTTGATGAAGACGGCAAAATAATAAAAACAATTGACAGAAGTAAATTGTATAACACTCAAACACCTCAAGCATTTAGAACTGAGTTAATCTTATCTGCCCACGAACAACTTAAAAACAGACAATTTACAGACGATGCATCAATGTTAGAAGAATTAGAAGTTCCTGTTTTCGTCGTAATTGGCAGCTATACTAATATTAAAATTACTACGAAAAGTGACTTAGATTTTGCAAAACTTTATATCTAATAACATTTCTAATCATTTTTGGTAATTATTTAATAAGTTTTTAAATTTATAGTAATAACACCACAAGGTGTTTTATTATGAAAAAATTTGTTATTTATATAAGTATATTTTTATATTTGTTTTCATTTGTTCCAATTGAAACTTACGCTGCGAGTAAAACCCAAGCAGCAGAAATTTCTAAAATAGAAAATAATCTTTATGGTTTTGATTATATAAATGATGAATTAAGTACACGGATTTCAAGACTGGAAAAAAGCGTTTATGGGAAAGAGTCAAGTGGTGACATTACAAAACGCATAAAAAAGCTTTCTACTGATATCCTGGCAGAAAATATCGGTCTGGAAATAACTCCTGTTGAAGATACATTTGCAGAACAAGAGCAAGTTGCTGACAGTACAGTAAATTATCCTATAGTTGATGAAATTGAACAGAAGATATTTAACAGAACATATAAAGAAAGAGATTTTCATACCAGAATTGTTACAATTGAACGAAAATTATTTAATAAAATCTATGATGTAGAAGACTATTCTACAAGAATGGATCGGATAAAGGCTGAAGTAATGCCGGAAAGATTAGCAAGAGAGAAAGTCTTTGGATATGATAATACAGAGGAAAGTCTTAGCTCAATCGATTTAAGCGGATTAAACAGGAGTCGGTATTCAGGTATAATGCCTTATGGGCAAGAAAATTATACAAGACCATACGCAAATTATGGTGACTTAACAGGTTTTGCTACTCCAACAGCAAACAACATAGAAGATGAACTTGCACAATTAGAACAAAATACGTTCGGAACAGAGTTTTCTAACGAAGATACACATTCAAGAATTAAGCGTTTAAATAGCGTAAACAAGGCAAAAAAATCCTCAAGCAGGTATGATTCAGTCAAATTCCAACAAAGAATGTCAACTGCTATGGAAATTGGTGCTATGCTATTAATGATTCTTGCAATGGTTTTATAAACCTTTTATTTTAAGCCTGTATTTCCCTTAATAATATCAGACACCCAAGGTAAATAACTATAATAACCAAGCCCTGCCATAATTGCACAATACAGAATGATAGTTGTTGTTACCATTTGTACAAGAGAAAGTCCAAATAAAAACGGTAAAGGCATATTAATAAAATATGGTATCGCATTTATTAACGGAATTTTGTATAAAATAATAAATACCAACTCACCAAGTATTGATAACAAAAAGAATAAAATAGAAATAAAAATAGACTGCATTATATGATACATCAAAAACGGAGTCACTCTTTTCTTTAGAAAAGCTGCAATTATAAGCCAAACAAAACCAACACCGCCTGCAGTCAGATATGTTGCAGACGATAATATTCTTTCTATAGGATAAGGTTTTTTAGAAGTTTGCAACTAAATCTCCTTTTCTGTGTTCTTCAATAAAATCGTCTAAAACCTGAATAAATACAAGTTTATATTCATCATTTTCAGGACGTAAATTAACAGCTGCTCTATATGAAGAAATAGAACGTTCAATTTCATTCTTCATATAATAAGTATTTGCGATCAATACAAATATACTAGGATCAAGTTTATTAATTTTGAGAGCTTCTTTATATTGTTCTTCAGCCTCATCATAACGCTTTAGGTTAGAGAACAAATTACCTAAAAGAATATAACCATTAACTTCTTTTGGGCTTAATTCAATTGCTTTTTTATATAGTTCAATTGCTTCTTCATAGTCCTTGAAATCTGATTTTGCAATTGCATAACAAATATAAGCCTTATAATTATCACCTTCTAACTCAATCGCTTTGTCAAAGAAATTATAACTTTCTTGTTTTTCTTTAGAAATAGCTAATGTATTAGCTATACACAAAGCTACAGTTTTATTATCTGGAGCAATATTAAATACTCTGTAATAATAATCCAATGCTTGTTTATAGTCATATAATTTATAACAAACATTACCCAAATCTACTAACGCAGTAACATTTAACGGATCTAAAGACAAAGATTTTTCATAATAAGCTCTTGCTTCCACATAATCTTCAAAGTCATGATACAGAAGAGCGATTGCATTATAAACTTCAGGATCATTTGAGTTAAAGTCCAGCGTTCTGGAATAATAGTGCAAAGCTTTTGAAAAATTCTTCATTTCAGCATAAGTATTACCAAGATTATAATAGACCATATAATTACTAGGATTAATCATTACAGCTTCATTAAAGCACTTTAATGCTTTTTTAAACTCTTTTGCATAAAACCAAATACTACCTAAATTTATCAAGGTTTGAATATCTTTTGGATCAATCTCTAAAAGGCTTTCATATACAGAAATTACCTTTTCATATTGATTATCCAAAGCATAATATTTTGCTAATTCATGATAATGGTCTGTATTTTTAGGATCTACTGCCATTTTTAAAACTGTTTTTTCAATAGCTTTATCTAATTCTTTTTTATCCATTTTAACTCTCTCTCAGTTTATTTATTAGTTATATTCTGAATATTCTTCAGATTCTTTTAGCCAAGTTTCACGAGGTATGCTAAAAGCATGATTCCAAAACTTTTCTATTGCATAAGCTTCTCTGTCTTCTTGGTGTAGAATATGCACTACAACATCGCCGTAATCAATAAGATTCCAACGATTTTTGACATCATTCTCTTTCCCTAAAGGCAATCTTGTAAACGTTTGTTTTACTTTATCTGCAAGATTTTCAGTTAAAGCTTTTACTTGTGTATTTGATTGTGCAGAGCAAATGACAAAATAATCTGCAAAGGATGAAACATTACTTATGTTGAGTATCGAAATATCTTTTGCTATCTTTTCGTCCAAGAATCTTGCAACAATACATGCAAATTTATATGAAGTTAATTCTTCTACCATTAAATCCTCTTATTAAATCATATCTATTCTTTTTTGATGGCGTCCGCCCTCAAACTCTGTATTTAACCATATATCAACAATATCAAGAGCCAAGCCTATTCCAAGAACTCTTTCACCAAGACACAAAATATTAGAATCATTATGCATTCTTGTCATACGTGCTGTATAAGTATCTGTACAATGAGAAGCTCTTATACCTTTAAATCTGTTTGCCGCAATAGATACGCCTATCCCGGTACCACAAATTAAAATACCTTTCTTTCCCGTAGCTAAGACTTCTTCCGCAACAGATTTGGCTATTATTGGATAATCACAAGAATCTAATGAGTAACAACCTAAATCAGAAACTTGATAACCAAGTTCTTGTAAATGCTTAATAATTTCAGTTTTTAACTTAAATCCACCGTGATCTGAACCAATTATTATCGAATTCATAAGTCCCTTTTCTTATACTTATTCAAATTGTAACATTTTTGTAATAATTAATCAAGATTTTTACTTTGAAATACTTATTATTAATATGGTAGGTTTTAATTCAAATAGCTATTTGAATAATATCAATTTTAAAGGGGCTATAACCGATAATGATATAGCCGGTTTGAGAAGTGCAAAACAACATTTCTCAGATTGTTATTTAATAGGTACTCTTGAAACTCTTACCCAGACAGATAACGGTAAGAAAATATTGAAAGAAAATATACAAAGAGATGATGATAACCCCGAAATAGTGAATTGTTACTTATATAAAAAGAACGGCGAAAAAGAAAAATTTACAATTCCGACCACAAGCGTGCTTAAAGGATATGAAAAAGTATACAAAAAACAACCAAACGAGATAGTAAGAAGTATTAATATCTCCGTAAATGAATATGAAAAAAAATATAAAAGTAAACCTACATTATGTCGAATACTGGATAATTTTAAGAGCTACGCTTTTGAGTATAATTTACCTTCTAACTTTATGAAAATGATTACAGGAGTTCAACCACGAGTAATCGGAGAAACTGATTTAAACTTAAATTTAACAAGCTATAAAGACGAAGTAATGGAATTATTCAAACGAATGGACAAAGAAGATAAGCATAGTTTTATAATTTCCACAGGAGCTAAAGCATTAAACGGTCATCGTTGGCATGTTTATGTCATACAAGATGTTAATTTGGAAAATAATACTATTACAATTAAAGAAAAACGTAAAAATAAGCCTGAAACTATGAGCATAGACGAAGCTTTGAAAACTTTTAAATTTATAGCAGGATATTTTAATTCTGATTTAGATAAAACAAAAGAACCGAAAAGTTAACATTTCGGTTCTTTTAGATTAATAATTTTAATTATTTTAAAGCTACAGTCATATCTGCTTCTATACAAACTTTACCATCTACAGAACCTACACCGTGACATTTGCAAATAGGTCCTTTTGCCTTAACAAGTTCAACATGCATTTCAAATTTATCGCCAGGTCTTACAATGTTTTTAAATCTTACATTATCTACACCTGCGTATAAAGTTAATTTTCCTTGATATTCAGGCATGCACATAACAATCGGAGCTGAGCACTGAGCTAAAGCTTCTAATTGTAATACGCCCGGCATAATCGGATTACCCGGAAAATGACCTTGAAAGAATTCTTCGTTCATAGTCATATTTTTGTAGCCTTTAGCATATTTACCTGCTACACATTCAGTAATTCTATCAACAAGCAAAAATGGGTATCTGTGAGGAATCATATCCATAATTTGCATTGTATCAAAAGTTAAAATCTCTTCTGTCATTTTTCTCTCCTTTTCTATTTATATTTTAACCAATTTACTTTTTAATACCTGAGCAACCTTTGCATGAACAGCATGTCCTGCTTCTTTTACAAGAATCTGAGCTCTCATATTAAGCGGAGAAACACCTGTTAAGTACAAATCGCCAAGCAAATCTAATATCTTATGTTTTATAGGCTCGTGTGTTGAACGTAACTCAGTTGTATAACCTACATCTTTAAGTCCAACAGTATTATCAATAGTTACACCTTTTGCGAAACCTAGCATCTGGTATTTTTTTAGATCTTTATAGAAACCAAAGGTTCTGGCTTCAATTATTTCATTTAAATTATTTAAATCTAAACTAACCCACCTTCTTGTTAAATCAGGATGATTGTAGTTTACAGCATACGAAATATTCAATTCTTTATCAGGCAGGATTACCAAACTTGTTTTTCCGTTTAAGTAATAAACTGGTTCAGAAACGGTATACAAATCGTTATTAACTCCTTCTATGCCTGCCTCTTTAAACAAGTCTACCCAGACTTTTGCACTACCATCAAAAATAGGAAATTCTGTTTCTGAAAGGTATACATCTATTGAATCTATTTTGCAGATAGCACAAGCAGCCATAAAGTGTTCACATAGCATAGCTTTGTACTTGTAATCACCTAACAAAGTTCTATGTTCTTTACTACAAAGAGTTACACAGTGGTCAGTAGAATAAAGGTTATCAATATGTGCATCAAATCCGACTTCGGCACCTTTAGAAAAAATACGGATTTTACCTCCGCGAGAAGGTTTGATTATTACATCACAAAGCTTATTTTTCATTAAAGATTTGCCTGAAGTTTTAATTTCGGACTTTATTGTAACCATTTTTTTATTAACCCCTGTTTATCTCTATCCCTCATGTTCTTCTAAGAATGTTTTTAATAGTGGCTCATACTTTTTGAATTTTGTAATCAATTCACCGGCATCTTTCATTAATTTCATTTGTTTAATGAACTCTTTTCTTGGCATAGCAGGCGAACCAATTACAATAGATTTTGCAGGGAAGCTCTTTGAGACACCTGCTTGAGCAGCAATAATCGAATCGTCACCAATATTTAAGTGGTCAGCTAAACCTGCTTGACCTGCAATAACAACTCTATCACCAATTACACAGCTACCTGCGATACCGACTTGAGATACTATCATACAACCTTTGCCGATTCTACAATTGTGTCCAATCATCACTAAGTCATCAATTTTTGTATTATCACCAACAATAGTATCTTCAATTGTACCTCTATCAATTGCAGTATTTGCACCAATTTCAACATTATTACCAATTACAACAGAGCCGATTGAAGGAATTTTGAATATAACTTGGTTTACATCGTTTTCTTTAATCTCACCGTCTTTTTTAGCTTGCTCAATATTGTTAGGATTTTCTGTAACAAAGCTGAATCCGTCAGCACCAAGAGAAACACCGTGATGTAAAATTACTTGATTACCGACTTTAACTCTGTCACCTATATTTACACCTGCATGGAAGAAACATTTTTCACCGATTTTTGCACCGTTACCAATATAACCATTAGCTAAAACTTTTGTATTTGCACCGATTTCAGCATATTCACCAACTACAACATTAGGTCCTAATGCAACATTTTCCCCAATTTTTGCAGTCGGATGAACTACAGCTGTTGGGTGAATTCCGGAGTTTACGTGAGGTTCTTCATAAAACATTGTAATTAATTTCATCATTGCTAAACGAGGTCTTTCAACTTCAATAGTTGTAAAACCATCAATATTAACGCCTAAAGGAACTAATGCTGCTTTTGCTTTTGTATTCGCAAGATTAGCAATTTCGTCTTCTCCTAAAGCAAGAGCTAAAGTGCTTTCATCAGCTAATAGAGGAGGTGCAATTCTTGTAATTGCCACATCATTAGCTTTTGATAGCATACCACCGGTCACTTGTGCAATTTGTTCCAATGTAAAAGTCTTCATAATAAACTCCTTTATAAAATATTATTTACTAATTTTCTTAATCACATTTGTTGTAGATTTACCTTCAACAAACTCAATAAACTCCACTTTTATATTATTTCTAAGTACAATATCCCTCTCAGGTAAAGTCTCCAGAGTGTAATCAGCACCTTTTGTATAAACATCCGGTTTAATTTCTTCCAATAGCTTTGCCGGAGACTTCTCTTC
>CAYSIO010000042.1:0-8605 GCA_964431115.1 uncultured Vampirovibrio sp. | reverse complement strand
GTATATAACAAACTTTGCCAAGCCCGTTTGGAGTCATTACCGTTGAACCAACAGGCGGCATTCCTTTAGCTGCTTCAATATAATTTTCGTATTCATAAGTAAGACAACAAAGTAGTCTTCCGCAAGTGCCTGAAATCTTAGAAGGTGCAATCGGCATTCCTTGATCTTTTGCAAGTTTTACGTTTATTGATTCAAACTTTCTTAAATAAGAAGAGCAACAAAACGGTTTTCCGCAAATACCGGTTCCGTCCATAATAGAAGATTCATCGCGAACTCCAATATGGCGCAAATCTATTCTAACGCGTTTGAATACTTGTGTTAGGTCTTTTAATAGTTCTCTAAAGTCTACACGTTCAGGCGCTGTGTAGTAAAAAGAAATTTTGCGTTTGTCGAATGTTAGTCGACATTGAACCAAATTCATATTCAGATTATGTTTTTTTACAAGCTCTTTGCATTTGAAAAACGATGATACTTCTTCTTTCTTGATTTCTTCGTAAATCATCATGTCTTCTTGAGTCATTACACGGATGAATTCAAAAGCTTCCGGTGCTTTAGTTGTTTTTTCGTATTGTTCTGCAACCTTTGGGCATACTCGAAATGCTTTGAGAACTTCTTCGCCTTTTTCTGTGCGAGCAAGTATAAGTTTGTTATCCAATTCCAGAGAATCCGGATCAACTCCTTCTTTGAAAGCCAGAGGAACTAATACATTTTTTAAGTATTTAACTGCATACTTTATCATATCTTTCTTCCTCTTTAAGTTTTCTGTTCATTAGTTTTGATAATACTTCTTGCGGAGTAATATCCGTGTAAACCGCTTCAAAAATCGCGCTTGATACAGGAACTTCTTCTCCGAGTTTTTCGGCTAAATCACAAACTGCCTTTGATGTTTTAACACCTTCTGCAACTGAGCCTAATTCAGATAAGATATCATCAATTTTCTTACCTTGTCCAAGCATTGAACCTACTGTATAGTTCCTTGAATATGGACTTGAACAAGTTGCAATTAAGTCGCCCATTCCTGAAAGCCCGTATAAAGTAGAAGGGTTTGCTCCAAGTTTCACGCTTAAACGAACGATTTCAGCCATACCTCTTGTTAAAAGTGAACCCATGCAATTATCGCCAAGATTCATTGAGTGTGCAAAGCCTGAAGCAATTGCAATAACGTTCTTTAAGCTTCCGCCTAGTTCAACTCCTATAACATCAGAGTTTGTGTAAAGCCTAAATTTATTAGGAACATTGCAAGCTTTCTGAACGAATTCTGCAACTTTCATATCTTCGCAAGCAACAGAAGCTGCGGTTGGCTTACCCTCAAGAACTTCTCTTGCAAGGGTTGGACCTGAAAGTATAACGACATTTTGTTCAGGAAGAACGTCTTTAATAACTTCTGACATTCTCATTAGAGAATTAAGCTCTAACCCTTTAGATGCGTTCACAAGAGGTGTTTTTGGGTTAATGCCTGCCGCTTTTAATTGTTCACAAACAGGACGAACCCCTCCTGTTGCAACTACGGAAAGGATTATATCAGCTCCGTCTATAGCTTTTTTTAAATCAGAAGTGATTTCAACTTTTTTATCAAGTTGAACTTCAAGAGGCTTTGAGCAGTGTTTGTTAACGACTAAATCTTCGTATAAATCAGATTCTCTACCCCAAATAGTCACTTCATCAAAATTATCATTCAACAACCAAGCTAAAGTTAATCCCCAACAGCCCGGCCCTAATACTGTAAGTTTCATATATTATATAACTCCTCTACTCACTGTTAATATATCTAGATTATACTATAATCAAGTGTTTAAGGCTATAAAAGAGAAGAAATGTTAACGAATGTAACAATTTGTTCCCAAAAGCTAAAGTTTCAAGTCAAAAATGCCGTTATCTCTTACATAAAGTAAGAGATTATAAGGTGTAAAATGTCTATTATAAAACTTCTTTATACAGGTTTATTTGGTAATAATAGTAATACGGCAGACCCTAAAACATTGAATATTGATGGGGAATGTTCTATTACTAATTATGATCCAAGAAAAGGACAAAAACCCGAAGCTTCAGTTACAGTTGAAGCTTATAATAATTCTATTTTTGTAGATGAAGGCGCTAAAAGTGATAATACTCCTGATGTTGCGGATTTTTCAGAGAAAAAAGCTAAAATGTTAGAAGAAGTAGCCGGTTTAGATAATACTGACAGCGGTTTGTCTAAAAAGGATATCTTAAAAATTAATGAAAATAATAAGTCTGAGTATATTAAAAAATGGGGCTTAACTGAGTTAAAAGTTGATCATAATAATTTTGTTTTAACTTTAAAATGGGGCGATAATGATATTCTGAGAATAGATTTTTCTAAGAAAACAAAAGATGCTGCGCTTCAAAATAGAAAAGAAGAGCCGGCTTTGGTTGAAGCTGTAAAAGAAGAAGCAAAACCTGCTGAAACAGAGACAAAACCTCTAGAGACAAAGGATGTTCCTGATTTTTACGTTGTTAAAAAAGGAGATACATTGAGCAAAATTGCACAGCAGTATGGTTTGACATTAGCTGAGGTATTAAATTTAAATAAAGGCTTAAAGCCTGATATGATTAAAGAAGGACAGAAAATTATATTAAAAACTCAAGAAAATATTGAAAATGCTACACAAAATCAGCAACAAGAGACTCATGTAGTTAAATCAGGAGAAGTTTTGAGCAAAATAGCTCAGAAATATGGAATTTCTCTTAAGGATTTAATGGAAGCTAATAATATAAAGAATGCGGATTCTATACGTGAAGGACAAGTGTTAAAGCTAACGAAAAGCTCTGATGGTGTAGGGGCTGTTGTAAATACTACAAAAACTACAACTCCGGAAGTTAGAAATACGCGAAAAACTGTAGAGATTGTACCTGAAAGTACTTATACGGTGAAAAAAGGGGATAATGCGGTTACGCTTGCTAATAAATTAGGAATTCCGCTCAGTGTTTTAAAAGCAGCTAATAAAGATAAGGATTTAGATAAACTAAGTATAGGTCAAGTTATAAAAATACCTGCCAGAAAATCTGTAGAAAATACAGAAGTTAAAAGCCTTGAAAAAGTAGCTGAATTAACCGGTCTTTCTGAGTATTATATTAAAGAAGTGTTAACTAAATTTGAGGAAAAGCATAGAACGGTCTATGATGATGGAGTTGGTGGCGGAACACTAACTGTCGGCTATGGACACGCAACCCGTTTGTTGGGCAAGTATTTTGAATCAGGGACAAAGAGTTCCAATAGACCGGATGAGCGGTTTGTATTACCGAAAAAAGCAAAAAACAATAGTAGTATTATAAATTTAAGTGATGAGGAAATTTATCAGATTTTGGCTCAAGATTTATTGAATGCAAGAGCAGAAGCAGAAGTATATTTTGGAAAATCTTTTGATAAAGCACCTCAAGAAATTCAAGATGCTGTAATTGATATAATATTTAATAAAGGTGTTGAGACAGGGCTGGAAGGCTATTACATGCGTAGTGACGGTACGATGGCGCAAAAGGACACTCCGACTCGAAAACTTAAAGATGACTTAGCTGACAGAGATTATGTATCTGCTGTAGAACACGTTATTTACGGAACACAGAACGTTGGACTTAAAAAACGAAATATTTATAGAGCCATAAATTCAACAAGATGTCTAAGCGAACGCGAACGCAAGAAAGCTATGAGTTCACTGGAATCCTATTATAATGAAGTAAAAGCATCTTTATCTAAAGGAACGGCTGAGCAACTGGAAAAAGCTTGGAACAATGCTAAGCTCGGTATTTATGAGGAATTAAATCCTTAAATCCTAAGCCTTAGCCAAATTTGCTAATGTTCTTCTCAAGACTCCGCAGTTTCTTCTTAAAGCTTCTTGTGCTTCCATTTGTGTTAAATCACACTGAAGCATTAATATAGCTTCTTTTACTTTCCAATTGCATTCAAGTAATGTTTTAAGAGCTGTAGAAGCATTAACTTTAGCGATTTCTTGAACAATTCTGATTGCGCGGTCTTTAAGCTTTTCGTTCGTTGGCATTAAGTCAATCATAAAGTTTTCATAAGTTTTGCCAATCTTAATCATCGCTCCGGTTGTAAGCATGTTAAGCACCATTTTCTGAGCAGTGCCTGCTTTCATTCTGCTGGAACCTGCAATTACTTCCGGGCCTACTTCTACGCATATACCTAAACCTACTTCGTCAAGAATTGCTGCTTTATGATTACAAGTGAGTGCAATCGTTTTACAGCCTATTTTTTCAGCTTCTGAAAGTACACCTAATAAATATTTAGGGTTTCCGCTTGCTGAAATAGCTACACAAACATCATTTTCAGTAAGAATCTGTGCATCTTCAGCTCCTAAATCAAAATTATCTTCTGCGCCTTCAACAGACATTCTGAGAGCAGAGTCACCTCCTGCAATAAATCCTTGTACCATATCCGGTCTTGCCCCGAATGTAGGAGGACATTCAGAAGCGTCTAAAACACCTAATCTTCCGGATGTTCCTGCGCCGAAATAGTATAACTTACCGCCGACAAGAAATTGTTTTGCAATAATATCTATAGCACGAGCAATATTTGTGCTTTCATCTTCAACTGCACGAGCGACTATCTGGTCTTCTTCATTAATCTTTCTGACAATATCAATTGTAGATAGTAAATCAATATCTTTTGTATTTTCGTTTCTAAATTCTGTAATAATATCGCTCATAGCACACACACCTTTCTTACAGTGACTAGGTGACTAAGTGATTAAGTGACCAAGTCTTTATTAAAACATATTCATCAAATTTGCCATTTCGATTGCAGATTTCGCAGCATCAGTGCCTTTGTTACCGGCTTTTGTTCCTGCTCTTTCGATAGCTTGTTCAATGTTATCTGTTGTAAGTACTCCGAAAATAACCGGAACTCCTGTTTCAAGAGAAACTGAAGCAACACCTTTTGATACTTCCGCGCAAACATAATCATAGTGGCTTGTAGAACCTTTAATTACGGCTCCTAGTGTAATAATTGCGCTGTAGTTGCCTGTTTTTGCACATTTTTTTGCTACAAGCGGAATTTCAAAAGCGCCCGGACACCATACAACGTCAATATTTGCTTCATCCACCCCATGACGTTTAAGTTCGTCAATCGCTCCTGATAATAATTTGCCGCCAATAAATTCATTAAATCTTGATATAATAATGCAGAATTTTTCTTCTGAAACAGTCAATAATCCTTCGTAAGTGTTAACCATACCTTCTCCTTAAAAAACAATCTTTGATTCTATTATACATGAATATTCCGACATGGTAAATAGGGCGAAGAGAAATATAACAAAATTAACATTTTGTTAAGAAGTTCTCCTATCTCTCCAACGGAGAGAAAAAGTTTTCTTAACGAAGCATAGCTGAGTTTAGAAAACTAAGAGAGGGTTTAGTTTGTTTAAAATGTTTGGTTTGTACTTTTCTTTTTCTTTTCTTGCGAGGTAAAGAAAAAGAAAAGTACGAAAAGAAAAAGAAATCACGCTAGTTTCCTACGTCTTCGCGAGATATTTACCCCGCTCAGCCGTTCAATTAGTTCGGCTTTGCCGAATTACTTACGCTCGCTAGACACTCCGCTACGCTACGTTTGACGCTCGCGCAATAGAAAAGTGCGCCTAACGAAACGAATAATCAATGTGCAAGAGAGAAAAACAGAGCAAGTGCTATTTGAGGTGCAAGCTTGAAATTAAAACCTAGAGGCGAATTTGATATTACACATTAAGCTTGGAATAATAGTTTGCAGCCGACTTATTATTACGTGCGTAGCACCGAGTTCACTTGCTCAGCTCGATTGCTAGAAATGATTAATGAGTGTGCTTACAGCGCACGAGGTTTTTTGTGGCACTTTTTTGCCGGTACAAAAAAGTACCAGCAGAAAATACAAATATAAAACACAACAAAATGTTAAACTTGTTGTATTTAACAATTATGTTAAAATTGTTCTATGGAAGTAGGCCAAATCTTTAAAATCCATTCAGATTTTTATTATGTGCAATCAGGGGTAAATACTTTTGAGTGTAAATTACGTCATGTTTTGAAAAAGCAAAAGCAAAAGGTGTTTGTTGGCGATTACGTTGAATTTGCTGATGGTGCAATCGAAAAGATTTTGCCTCGTAAAAACTATATAACTCGTCCGACAGTTGCAAATATTGATCAAGTTGTAATTATTTCTGCTGTAAAAGAACCTGAGTTGAGTTTTTTACAGCTAAACAGGTACATTGCTTTTGCTAAGTATCATAATTTAAACACTGTGCTATGTTTTAATAAAAACGACCTTTCAAACGACGATTCAACTATTGAAAAAGTGTTTAAAATCTACGAACCGCTTGGGTTTGATATTTTGTTCACATCAGCTTTAGAAGGGCATGGGATTGAAGAATTTAAAAAGATTCTTAAAGGAAAAACTTCTGTTTTATGCGGAGCTTCCGGTGTTGGTAAATCGAGTTTGATAAACTCTGTAAGCGGAATTAATCTCAGAACAAAAGAAGTGAGTGATAAAACCGGACGAGGAACTCATACAACCAGACATTGTGAAATTATTGAAATTGATGAAGATTCCAGAATTGTTGATACTCCGGGCTTTAGTAATCTTAAATTCGATTTTCTTTTGCCTTTGGACGTGGATTCGCTTTTCGTCGAAATGTTGCCTTATAAAGGTATGTGCAAATATCAAGACTGCTTGCATATAAACGAGACCGATTGTGCTATAAAAGCTCATTTAGGAGAAATCGACGAAAGTCGTTATGAAAGCTATATTGCTTTTGTGGAAGAAGCAAAAGAGTATAAAGAGAAGGTTAAGTATCAAGGTGTCAAAACCGAATCTTCTCATAAGCAAACGCATGATAAAACTGCGGTAAAAATAAGTTCTCGCAAACGTCAAAGCGCTAGAAATACTCAAAAACAAAATATTTATAAGGATTTAGATAATGAAGGAATTGATTAATCTGGTTGATAAGAAGTTGGATGAATATCTCCAAATAACTTACCCTGAAGAAATATTTAAGGCTATGAAATATACACTTATGCTACCCGGCAAAAGGCTTCGTCCTGTTATGTGTTTGGAAACAGTCAGAATGCTTGGCGGAGAAATAGAAAAAGCTTTGCCGATGGCTTGTGCAATTGAGATGCTACATGTTCAAAGTCTTATTCATGACGATTTACCTTGTATGGATAATGATGACTTTAGACGCGGTAAACCTTCTAACCATAAAGTCTTCGGAGAAGCGAATGCGGTGCTTGCAGGAGATGCGCTTTTGACTTTTGCACCACAGCTGATTATTGAGAAAACAAAAGGGCTGGCATGCGAAACCGTTTTAAAACTTGTGCATGAATATACAAAATTTGCGGGTGCTTATGCTCTTATAGCGGGACAGGTTGTTGATATTGAGTCTGAAGGGGGAAATTTAACTCGTTCTGCTGAGGAGACTCTGGATTTTATTCATATGAATAAAACGGCTGCGCTTTTTAGGTTGGCAATTCGTTCAGGGGCGATTATTTCTGATGAAAGTAAGTTGGAAGAACTTGATGAGTTTGCGAAAAAATTTGGTCTGGCTTTTCAAATCTATGACGATATTATGGATGAGATTTCAACGTTTGAAGAATTAGGTAAAACATTAGGCAAAGATAAAAATTCCGGAAAGCTTACTTATGTAACGCTTTATGGATTGCAAGAAGCTAAGAATAGATTCAGATTGCTATTAGAAGATTGTTATGCTATAGTCGAGAAATATAATTCTGAAGTTTTCAGAGCTATTTTAGATAAATTGAGAGATAGAATTTTAGGAGTATAGATGAATTTAGGTCAAATTTACGGAACCGGATATGAAGCTCTAATAACAGGGATTTCAGCAGTTATAATTGCTCAGATTTTGAAGTTTTTTGTGCATTTAATATGGAAAAGAAAAGTTGATTTAAGATTGTTTACGACAACAGGCGGAATGCCAAGTTCTCACTCAGCGGGGGTTATAGGTCTTTCTACAACGGTTGGATTGATTTGTGGATTCAGTTCAATTGAATTTGCAATGGCAATCGGATATGCGCTTGTGGTTATGTACGATGCAGCAGGTGTGAGACGTGCAGCAGGCAAACAAGCGGCTTGCTTGAATAAAATTATTATGGATATTTACAAGCAAGAACTAAAAGAAGCAGGCGGTAAATTGAAAGAGCTTTTGGGACATACGCCAATGCAAGTTCTTGTCGGAGCGATTTTCGGTGTGGTTTATGCATATTATATGCACGGACTTTTTGCAACTCTTGCAGGATAGGGGTAGTTGTAGGGTAGACTTTAGTCTATCACCATAAAGAAATGTAGGGGGTGTCGTTTGACGCCCCTTTTTTCTGGGGGTAAATGTATTTGGATTGTAGGTGTGACTGCCAGTTTGCCGTCATTCTGAGCGAATGCGAAGAATCTCTATAACTGTTTAAGAGACTCTTCACTGCGTTCAGAGTGACGCAACATCACCCTCTCCTTAGGGAGAGGGTTGGGGTGAGGGGGCAATTAAAATAAGTTTCAAACCCTCTCTGTCACTTCGTGACATCTCTCCGTAGGAGAGAATGTGAACTGTCCCCTCCCCTTGAGGGAGGGGAATAAGGGGTGGGGTTTGTCTATTGT
>CAYSIO010000041.1:8235-8637 GCA_964431115.1 uncultured Vampirovibrio sp. | reverse complement strand
CGGCAGATGTTGGTATGCAGTGCGAATTCATAGCAATAGGTTTGATTTGTATAATCCTCCAAAAGTTCTTGAAATGCTTCCGGAAGAAATGTTTGCTCGATTTCTCCTGCACAAAAAACTTTCTGCAAGGTACTTTCGCGCATGATAAACGGAAGCATATACTTAATTTCAAAAGCATTCAAATGTGTATTGTTGTACAAAAGTTCCGGTTCAAAGCGAACAACAATATAACGGCTTAATCCCGGAGTGATGGCGCGGATTTGATGAATTTCTCTCGCATTAATTAAAACCATATCTCCGACTGAAAAAGTATAACTCTTCCAATTTAATTGAATTTCATGCGTGCCGGATAAACAGTAAAGTATTTCAACGTAATCATGTGAATGTGCATTTGCACAAACG
>CAYSIO010000041.1:0-8225 GCA_964431115.1 uncultured Vampirovibrio sp. | reverse complement strand
ACAAACGATAGGACCAGGTAATTCGTTGATATGGACAATCACATGTCTTTCTTCTCCGTTTTCAATAACCCTTGGCTCTTCTATCCAATGTTCCATTTTACAATCATCCTTTACCCTATTTCAATGGAAAATAACTGTTTTAATCATCTTAACGCATTATTTGAAAGGTGTCAATATGTACTTTAAAAAAAGATTTTTTTTGCTTGCACGGATTGTTGAGTATTTACATTCGATAACTTTGCATTATCTTTATTTACTTTTAAACTAACCTATAATACAATGATACTAATACTATCAAAGAGTAATAAACGAGGTGCAAATTGGATATTAGTAATATAAACATATAGATTATGAAAAAAAGACAATTAAATCTTTTATTATATTTTTTTGCTCGTTTTACTAATTTTTAATGATAGTATAAATAAAGCAAAGAAGCTTCGCTTGACAGTTTTTGGAGCTTTTAGTATACTTATACTATATGTTGTTTAAAATTCAACTTAGGAGGCTATTAAGAATGAAATATATTGTTGTATTGATGGATGGTGCAGCCGATACACCTGTTGCTTCTTTAGGTGGGAAGACGCCCGCTTGTTGAATTAACAGCTGCTGAAAGAGCTGAGTTGATTTTTATATTGGATTCAATTTAGGGAAGGTAATAAGGCAATAAGTGAATAAGTGAATAAGGTGTATAAAATTTTTTGAAGCTATCAATGTTTTACATTGAAATATATGAGTGAAGCGAATTATATCTCTTATTCCCTTATTACCCTATTTCCTTATAACCTTTTTAAGTTATAATTAAAATTATAAAAGGAGTATAAAATGAAAAACAAATTGATTTTGTTTTGGACGATTGTAGCAATAGTAATTGCATCAATAGTGATTATTGCTACAAAACCGACAAAACTCGGATTAGATTTGGTTGGCGGTTCAAGACTTGTGCTTGAAGCACAGCCTGCTAATAATGCAATAGTAACTCCCGACATGATGTCAAGTTTACAATTTGCAATAGAAAACCGTGTTAATAAACTTGGTGTATCAGAAACTGTTGTACAACGCTCAGGAGACAAAAGACTTGTTGATGAAAGTCCTGATGTTTCTGACTTGAATCAAGCAAAAGCATATATTGGTGAAACTGCAGAATTAGATTTCAGAAAACCTGTAATGAAAGACGGAACAGAAATTTGGGAACCTACCGGATTGACAGGTAAAGACTTGACAAGAGCAAATCTAAGTACAAATTCTTCTAACGGTCAATGGGTTGTTGATTTAGAGTTTAATGCTGAGGGAACAAAGAAATTCGCGACTTTGACTAAAGCAATGGTCGGTCAACAAATGGCTATTTTCTTCAACTCTGAGCTTCAATCGGCTCCTGTAATAAGAGAAGCTATTACCGGCGGAAGAGCTCAAATTTCAGGCGGAGAAAACGGTTTTGCTTATGAAGAAGCAAAAACAATGGTTGACTTGCTAAATGCCGGTGCGCTTCCTGTTCCTGCAAAAATTATTGAAGAAAATACGGTAGGTCCAACTCTGGGTGCTGATAGTATTGCAAAATCAAAAATCGCCGGTGTTTTGGGCTTAGGCTTTGTTATGGTATTTATGGTTGCTTACTACAGAGCTCCCGGCATGATTGCTAACGTTGCGCTTATTATATACGGATTAATTCTTTTTGCTCTGTTCAAAGCAATTCCTGTAACTCTTACTCTTGCAGGTATTGCAGGTTTTATCCTTTCAATAGGTATGGCAGTTGATGCTAACATTCTTATTTTTGAAAGAACAAAAGAAGAATTAAAAGCCGGTAGAACACTGTTTACAGCTATCAATTCCGGTTTTGACAGAGCTTGGACAAGTATTTTTGACTCAAACATGACAACAATTATCACTTGTGCAATTCTTTATTTCTGCGGAACAAGTATTGTTAAAGGCTTTGCTTTAACTCTTGCATTAGGTGTAGTAGTTTCAATGTTCAGCGCAATTACAATCACTAAAAACTTTATGCATTTAATCTTTGGTACAGGTAACCTTAAGAACCCTGCTTTATTTGGCCTAAGACCAGACGAGATAGGTGAAGGATTTAAGGTTGTAGAGACTAAACGTGAAAAAGCTAAGTTTGGTATCTTGGATTAGGCTAGAAAGTAGGTAAAAAATGAAATTAGATATTGTTAAACATAAATTTATATACTTAGCTATTTCTGCGATTCTTCTTATTCCGGGAATCATCGCTATGGTATATTCAATGATTACATATGATACACACACTCCAGTAAAAGTCGGTATTGATTATACAGGCGGAACAACCCTTCAATATGGTGTTAAGGAAAACATTTCAAACGATAAGCTTTCAGAAGTAAGAACTTCTTTAGAAAACGGTGGAATCGAAAAGCCTGTTTTGCAAATTATTAATATGAATTCCAAAGATAACACTGATTTAAAAGCTGTTCTATCAATAAGAACACAATTTATTGATGAAAATTCAAAAGATCTAGAAAAGATTACAAAGATTGTTGATACTCAATTCCAACAACCTGAATTGGTACAAGTATCTTCAGTAGGTCCGACTTTAGGTAAAGAATTGTTCAAAAACTCAATGATTGCGCTATCTTTGGCTTTATTGGGAATTATTGCTTACTTAACTTTCAGATTCCAGTTTGACTATGCACTTGCTGCTATTTTAGGCTTGGTACACGATACAATTTTTGTAGTTGGTGTATTTTCAATTTTAGGATTGTTTTACGGTGTACAAATTGATGCTTTATTTGTGACAGCACTTCTTACAGTAATCGGATTTTCTGTTCACGATACAATCGTTGTATTTGACCGCGTAAGAGAAAACTTGAAATATTATTCTAAGAAAATGACTTTTGGTGAAATAATGAACGCAAGTATTAATCAAACACTTGCAAGAAGCATTAACACTTCTTTGACAACATTAATCACTCTTGCAGCTCTTTATTTCTTCGGCGGAGTTACAACAAAGGATTTTGTACTCGCAATGATTCTGGGTATTGCAATCGGTACTTATTCAAGTATTTTCTTCTGTTCTTCTTTAGTAGAAATTTGGGAAGACAAAAAGTCATAGAGAATAGAGGTTGCCGAAAAAGTCGAAAAATGACAAATTTTCTACAAACTCAAATATACAAGAAGCCGGATTTAATATCCGGTTTTTTATTCTTCTACAATATTGTTGCTGATTGTGCTTACGCCGCCATGAGAACTAAGAGCATTGAAACCATAGGCTCTTACAGCTTTTTGAAAATCAATAGCATTTTCAGCTGAATAGCCTTTGTTAATCATATCCTTTACGATTTCAGCTGAAGATTCAGAAAAGTCTAAAACTCCGACCATTTGATCTTTTATCCTTAATTTGTTCGTTGATACATATTCAGCAGCCGGTAAATCTTCCCGAGAATAAATCTCAGAAGGTTCATTTTTTATATTGTCATATGGCGTATGAGCATTAATCGTCACTTTTTTAATCAAAAAGGGCGAAGTTAATACAACACGAAATTCTGTTTCTGATACACTTGTAGGGGAAATGGACATATACTTCTTAAATCTTATATACTCACATTAATATTATATATCATGTTTATATATTTTTAAAGTGTTATGTATACATTTGTAAACAAACTATTTATTGACCAATGTTTAATAAAATGAGATAATTAAGATTACAAGGATATTATAGGTATATATGCAATACTATAAAAAATATGCTCCGTATTTATTTTTGCTTCCTGCAGCTGCAGTTCTCTTGGTATTCTTTTTTATACCGTTTTTTCAAACAATAGGACTCAGCTTCTTTGATTATTCATCAAGCATTTATAACCCTACTTTCAACGGGATTGATAATTATACAAAACTCTTTAAGGAACCTATTTTTTATAAGGTTATGTTCAATACCTTTATGTATTTGATAATCGCAGTACCTTTCTTGGTTATTTTCCCGCTATTTATTGCTATTTTAATTAACCAAAAAATTAGAGGGGTTACATTATATAAAATACTTATTTATTTTCCGGTAATCGTCTCTATTGTCGTTGCGGCAATTGCTTTCAAGTGGCTTTATGCAAGCGAGGGGGTTTTAAATTATCTTCTTTCTCTCTTGCACATTGAACCTATAGGCTGGCTTGTGGATACAAAATGGGCGTTATTCTCTGTTGCAATGGTAACTGTATGGAAAGGTATCGGATATTACATGATGATTTATCTGGCTTCTCTAATGAGCGTTCCGCAAGACTTGTATGAAGCAGCGGATATTGACGGAGCAAACTTCATCCAAAAACATTTAACTGTAACAGTTCCGCATATTATGCCTACAATTGCTTTAGTATCAACTATTTCAACAATTTCAGCGATGAAAGTTTTTGCAGAGATTTACGTTATGACAAAGGGCGGACCTTTGGATTCATCTAAAACAATCGTCTATTACATTTATGAACGAGCATTCGAAAACCTTGATTTAGGCTACGCCTCAGCCCTTGCAGTAGTACTTTTAGTTGTTGTTATGGCATTTTCTCTAATAAACATTCTATGTTTTGAGAAGAATAAATATAACGAGGGATAAGGGGTAAATCTAAAAATCAAAAAGCTCTTTTATATCAACATTTAAAGCTTTTGATATTTTATATAATTTAGAAATTTTAAAATCGTATTCAGCTCTTTCTATCATTCCCATATATGAACCAGAAAAATCACAAGCAAAAGCAACATCTTCTCTGGAAAGATTTTTAGCTTCTCTAATTACTTTTATACCTTTACCAATGTTTTTTCTGAAGGTATCTTTTGTACTATTTACCATAATTTACTTTTTTAATAATTAAATCTCTTCCCTCTATATCAATTTCTAATATGTCAGTTTCAGGGTTAATATCCATTAATTCTAAAATTGGTAGTGGTAAATTTAAACCATAACCGGCACTTCTTTTTATGAGTTTTTTAGTTAATAAATCTTTTACACTATCTAATTTTTCATTTTTTATAGCTTGTACAGTCAATATCTTGTTTTGAATCGTCAATAAAACAAATCTTTCTTGTTCGGTAATGCCCATCATTCTTGCTATAGGTTTACTGATGTACAATTGCCAAGTATTACCATTTGTCGATAAAGATTTTTTCACTATTATAACCTCAATTTCATCTTGATTACATAATATATTGACAATGTGATAATAAATATTGCATAATATGAGCATATTGATAACACGGGAGAACAATATGAAACCATATAAAAAAACAATACTCATTGATTTAGACGGCGTGCTTAATACTTATACGGGTGGTTATGATGAAAACTTTATTCCGCCTATAAGAGAAGGAGCTTATGATTTTATAAAAAATTTATCTGAAAGATACAAAATTGTATTATTTACGAGCAGAAACGTACCTCTTGCTTCAAAATGGTTAACTGAAAATAGTTTAGATGTGTATGTTCATCATGTTACCAATACAAAAGAGCCAGCTTTTTTAATTGTAGATGACAGAGGGCTTAATTTTGACGGAGATTATAAAAAGGCAATAGAAAAAATCAACAACTTCAAGCCTTGGTATAAGTAATAAATACCAATTAATATTTACCACCTTTTTCTAATATATTTACCCCCTAAAAATTAAACTAAAAGGTAATTTAAGTCATAACGTATCAAATTACAATTTCTGTATGGAGATTAGTTATGGATAAATTTCAAAACAAATTTTTAGAGATAAAAAATATAAATAAAGACTTTATAGATTGGCTCGAAGACGTAGCAGAAGAAAACAATTGCAGAATCGAGCGCAAAGAATGGAAAAGCAAATATAACAGCTATGTTGTATATGATTACGAACCTTTCTGCTCGGAAGGGTTTGAAATAAACATTCTTCTAAGCGCTTTTGATATTTCATATCTCAATTTCATCAAATATCTTTACAATGAAAAGCTCTCTACAATTGAGTATTTGGAAAATTGTGTAAAAATACCGACTATAAAAAATTATATTCTTTAATTTTATGTTATAATATCCTCACACGAAATATGAGGATAGCTGAATGCACGAACTTTTTAACGATTATATACAAAACCTTGAAACTTATATTATGTTTAGAATCAAGGAAACTGTTGCAAGAATTACCCCTGAACTAATTGAAAAGGGCAGAAAACCAATTTCATTAGCTATGGGTGCTCCTACACAAAATCCTCCACAATTTGTAATTGATGCGCTTAAAAAAGCTCTTGATACAGACGGCATTCATACATATTCAAACCCAAAAGGTGAAAAATTCTTTTTAGAAGCTTGTGCTAAAAGAATGAAAACACGTTATGGTGTAGATTTAGATCCTGCAACAGAGATTTGTTCATTGATTGGTTCAAAGGAAGGTCTTGCGAATCTTTTTCGTGCTCTTTTAAATCCTACAACCGTTGAAAAAGACAAAGAAATCATAATGATTCCGGATCCGGGTTATGCTTCATATAAAGAAATGATAAAGGTATCAGGCGGTACTGCTTATCCTATTGCGTTGACTGCAGAAAACAATTATATGCCTGATATGGAAAAAGTTTTAGCTGAGCTTAGCGCAAAAGGATTAAACCCTAAAAAGGTTAAGGCTTTGGTTATAAATTATCCAAATAACCCTCTTGGCGCAACTGCAACAAGAGAATACTTTGAAGATATTGTTAATTTCTGTAAAAAACATAATATTTTACTTATTTCTGATGCAGCATATTCTGATATGTACTTCAGACCTGAATTAAAACCAATAAGCATCTTTGAAGTAGAAGGCGCAAAAGATATTGCGGTTGAATTCTTCAGTTTCTCAAAACCTTATGCAATGACCGGTTGGAGATTAGGTTGGGTTTGCGGTAATAAAGAAGCTATTAAATTTTTTGCAAAATTAAAATCTACTATTGACAATGGTGCATTAAAAGCTATCCAAAAAGCTGCTGCAGATGTTTTGAACTCAAAAGAAGGTGACGAATATATAGCTTGGGCAAATGGTGAATTCAAAAAACGCCAACAAATTCTTGTTGAAGGCTTGAAAAAACTAGGTTGGAAAAACTTCCAAGTTCCTGATGCAACATTCTATTTGTGGCTACCAATCCCGCCAAGATTCAAATCATCATCTGAATTTGCAGATATTTTATTATACAAATCAGGTATTGTAGTTGTTCCGGGTGAAGGTTTCGGAGAATATGGAGAAGGCTTCTTCCGTGTATCTATTGTATGTTCTGAAGAAGAATTATACGAGATTATCAGAAGAATGGAAGAGGATGGCTTCTTCTTTGAATAGCGGATTTTAGCAAGTGCGACGACCGAACGAAGTGTAGGATCGGAGCAATCTTTGATTGCACAGACGCAAATAGGATAGCTCGGTGTGTAATTCAAAATTACTCCCTAGCAAAAAACTTTTTTATGTGTTTTTATTAAAACAAAACCATAGGAGTTTTCTGCATGCAAATCCAACCGATTAATAATTATTCTAAATCTAAAAACAGTAATTTTGTTAATTTTAAAGCGACTTATCCTGTGATATACTGGGTTCGTGAATCTAATGCCAGCTTTGCTCCGGCAATAACAACAGATTTAGTTAAAAAATTACAGAATAATTTTGTTCGTGTTCTGAATGGCTCAAGAAAAACCTTGACAGATATGGAAAAAAGAATCAGGCAATATGTTTCTCGTTGTGATATTGATTACAGACGAGAGCCCAAAGTCCGTTCGTATTATGACTGGCAAGGCGGTTTCAAGAATAATAAATTTGAATCAATATCATATTTAATATCAGGTAGAGATGCAAATATTTTTGATAGTACTTTTGGATATGCAATGGGCAGTGCGATGCGTCAAGCTCCAAAAGTTAAAGGTAAAGCACAGTCTGCAGAGTTGACCATTGCACTAAAAGAGTATCGTCATAACGGAAAAGGATTTGCGCTTTCAAAGGAACGAAGGCTATATGATTCAGACGGGCTTCCGTATTCTTTGCATGTAAAAGCAGAAACTGTCAGAAGTAAAACAGGCAAACTTAAAGGATATAAATTTATAGACGCAAAATTCTGCCCGGATAGCGGAGAACACAATCCATTCGTTAAATTGGGATATATACAAGAATAGCTCTTGACTTCAAAAAATGAGCATGTATTATAATAATACAACCTGCGGGGGTAAATGAAGGTTTTTAGTCAAAATTTCATTTACAAACGTGAAGATATGCGGGGGTAATTCAGTGGTAGAATGCCTCCTTGCCAAGGA
>CAYSIO010000040.1:0-8749 GCA_964431115.1 uncultured Vampirovibrio sp. | reverse complement strand
GTGTTCAAGTGACCAAGAGTGTACGTCATTGCGAACGCAGTGAAGCAATCCAGTCATTATTTTCTGGATTGCCACGTCGCTACGCTCCTCGCAATGACGGCAAGCTTGTAGTCACACCGACAAGTGTGCCACGTCGTCCTGAGTGTAACGAAGGACCCAGTCAAAATGCTTGTAGCCTTACTTCTAGTTCCTCTGGATTCTTCGCATTCGCTCAGAATGACTCCACACTTGTAGTCACACCTACAAGCTCAAATACATTTACCCCTTTTACGCTCGTCTTACAAGCCTGTAGTTGCGCTTACAAGCCCAATTTATTTACCCCTTTACCCCTAATCTAGTATTCTTACTGAGCTTCGAGTTCCATAATCTTGTCCCATATGTCCCCAACCGCCGCTAAAGATACCGTTTGAATAGTGCTCAAAATTGTTGTTAGAATATCCGCTAGGATTGTATGTGTACGGGTTGTTTGTAAACCCTCCGAGACTGCTATAGCTTGGGTATGGAATTAAGTTTGGAGTGTATCCGGTCGCTTGTCCCGCGAAGTAGTTTGCAATATTACTCCAAACAGATTGTTTTGTACCGTATTTTGGACGTGAAAGAATTGCTTCTTCAACGTTTTCGTATCTGGATAGTATATCGCCGGTTTGGGTTGCACCAAAGGCAAGATTTTCCAATCGTTCAAGTCTTCTTAAATCGTTTTCTCTGCCATAAGTTTTGTTTAATGCGTATTTTTCCAGCGCGTTTAAATCGTTGTTCGAGAGGTAAGGGTTATGATGATGGCATTGTGGGCTAAGTCTTGGGTATAGTCTGTTTTGTCTTCTGTTTCCTTCGTATGTACTTATAATTGTCTTTGGCTGATTCATTTTTAGTTTTGAATTAAAAGTATCAGCAAAAATAGGTGTAATACTTGTTAATATAAAGATAGCAACTATAAATTTAATCATACAAAATCCCCCTTTTATTCATTAACTTTAAATGAAATTAACATGAAAAATATTGCCTTATGGGATTATTAACGAGTGTAATGCTTGTCATTTTTTGATAAAAATAGTACAATAGACTAGTTATAAAGTATAAAGAGAGGATTATATTATATGAAATTGTACATGCAAGTACTGATTGCTTTAGGTTTAGGATTAAAAAGAAACTGGCATATTTTTGCAGGGCTTGTGCTGGGGATTATTGCGGGGATTTGGTTACATAAAGACCCAAACCCTGTTGTTATGGCAACTTTAACTTTCGTCGGTCAAGTATTTATTAGGTTGATTCAAATGGTTGTTATTCCGCTTGTTATCTCTGCGATTGTTATCGGGATTACAAGTGTTACTGATAGTAAGCAAATTGGCAAGCTCGGGTCAAAAATGATTTTATATTACGCAATATTAACAATTATTGCTGTTTTATTAGGTGCAGGTTTGGCATTGATGTTCCAGCCGGGATTAGGTGCTACAGAATATATTAATTCGGAAGTGGCAACTAATATTCAAGCGCAAGTAGCTACTACTATAGAAACTCAAAAGGGCAATTTATTAAATATTATTTTAGGTTTCATTCCAAAAAATCCTCTGGAAGCAATTGCAGCCGGTGAAATGGTTCCAATAATTGTATTTGCATTATTTTTCTCTGTTGCATTAGCAAGAGTTGGTGAGTTAAACAGACCTTTCGTAGGATTCTTTGAATCAATCTTTGCAGCAACAATGAAGATTACTGATTGGATTATGTGTTTTGCAGCTCCGGGTGTATTTGCGCTTACTGCGGTAGCAGTTTCTGCTTTTGGGGTAAATATATTTACAACAATTTCTAAATACTTAGGTATTTTGGCACTTGGTTTTGCAATTCAATTATTTATTATATTTCCACTTTTCTTGAGAATATTTTCTAAAGTTTCAATTTGGATGCTTTATGCTGCAATTGCTGAAGCTATGATGGTAGCATTCGGTACGGCAAGTTCTTCTGCGACTTTACCTTTGACAATTGCTTGTTGTGAAAAAAGAGGTATTTCGCATAAGGTTACAAGTTTTGTAATTCCTCTTGGTGCAACATTAAATATGGATGGCACTGCACTGTTACAAGTTGTCGCGGTTATATTTTTAGCTCAGGCTTATGGTGTTGTTCTAACTCCATTCTTAATTGTTCAAATATGTCTATTAGCAATAGTTGCATCAAGCACTTGTGCCGGTATTCCGGGAGCAGGTATTATCACAATAGCTTTAGTTCTTAACGGAATGGGATTAAGTCCTGAACAATTAGTTGCAGGATTTGCGTTCTTGTTTACAATCGAAAGAATTACCGATATGATGAGAACTCTTGTAAACGTGACTTCTGATGCTGTAGTCGCAGCAGCGATTGCTGATAATGAAAATGAAATAAACTATGATTTATTGAATAATCCTGAGTTTAATGAGGTTATAAATTAGTTTTGAAATAAACGAGGCGGGGCTGATGAAATCAGCCCCGCCTCGTTTTTATATTTATTATTTTTTCTGATTAATAGCTGTAGTTATCAAGCCTCTGAATAATGGATGAGGTCTTTCCGGTCTGGATTTGAATTCAGGATGGAACTGACATCCAACAAACCAATCCAGTTCAGGAAGCTCAATAATCTCTTTCAAGAATCCGTCAGGAGTTTCTCCTGCAAATACCATTCCTGATTTTTCAAGTTGTTCAATGAAGTCAGGGTTTATTTCGTATCTATGTTTGTGTCTTTCTGAAATTTTGTTTTGTCCGTATGCTTCTTGAACTTTTGAGCCTTTTTTAAGTTTGCAATCGTAAGCCCCACATCTCATAGCTCCGCCATAGCCTTTAACATCTTTTTCTTCAAGCATTAGGTCTATTACAGGGAACGGTGTATTTATATTAAATTCTGTTGAATTTGCGTCTTTTAATTTTACAACGTTTCTTGCAAATTCTGTTATTGCGCATTGCATACCCAAGCATATTCCGAGAAACGGTATATTATTTTCTCTTGCGTATGTTATAACATTAAGCATTCCGTCAATATTTTTGATACCAAAACCACCCGGAACAATTACACCTTGTACATCTTTAAGATGTTCTGCGCACTGATAGCTATCTGTACACTCTTCAGAGTTAATCCATTTTATATCAACTTTTGCACTTTGTTCGTAGCCGGCATGTTTTAAAGCTTCTACTATTGAAATATAAGCGTCTGATAACTTTGTAAATTTGCCTGCAATTGCAATTTTAACTGTTTTATCAGGATGATTAATTCTGTTTACTAAAGCTTTCCAAGATTCTAAATCAGCTTCTCTCTCTGGAGTTTGAAGAAGTTTTAGTACAACATTTGCAAAGTTTTGTTCTTCAAGCGCAAGCGGAACTTCGTAAATGCTTTTCATATCTCGGCATTCAATAACAGCTTCTTTTGCTACGGAGCAGAATAATGCAAGTTTTTCTTTTTCGACTTTTGGAATCGGTTTTGCTGTTCTGCAAACTAAAATCTCAGGTTGAATACCGTAGCTTCTTAGAGTATTAACACTGTGCTGAGAAGGTTTTGTCTTCAATTCGCCAGAAGTAGGCAAATAAGGAAGCAATGTACAGTGGATATTAATTGCGTTTCCGATACCGACTTCAGATTTGAATTGGCGGATTGATTCAATGAATGGCAAACCTTCTATGTCACCGATAGTACCACCAATTTCTATTATTTGAAAATCCGGTTTATAAAACTTTTGAGTCTGTATAATTCTTGATTTGATTTCGTTTGTGATATGCGGAATTACTTGAACTGTACCGCCCAAATAATCTCCGTTACGTTCTTTGTTTATTACAGTTTGGTAAATTTTACCGGAAGTTACGCTGTTAAGTTTAGAAAAATTTGCATCAACAAATCTTTCATAGTGACCTAAATCTAAGTCTGTTTCAGCGCCGTCATCCGTAATAAAAACCTCGCCGTGTTGGAACGGACACATTGAACCCGGATCAACGTTTATATATGGGTCAAATTTTTGAATCGCAACAGAGAATCCTCTTGCTCTCAAAAGCTTACCTAATGAAGCTCCCATTATCCCTTTGCCTAACGAACTAACAACACCGCCTGTAATAAATATAAACTTCGTCATTTTTTTCAACCTTTGGGCGGAGCACATTCCCTATTACTACTAACTTTTATTTTCTGCTCCAAGTGCTCCTTTGGAACAAACTACCAGCTGGTTCACGCTGATTGACTTATAAAAAAAGAGGGCAGTTCACCCCTTGTGCCGGTAGTTACACTCTGAGGCAGACCCTCTATTTTATATTTTATTAAATGTTTATTACCAATGTCTGCCGACAAAATGTCTACGTGCGTAGCACTAATTAATCTTTGGAACTCTGAAGAATCCGTCCTCTTCGTACGGAGCGTTCTTCATAAGTTCTTCTTTTGTTTGTTCGTAGAAGACTTTGTCTTCTCTCATAACGTTTACAAAATCAATTGCGTGTGCCATTGGCTCAACTGAAGAAGTATCAACTTCATTCATTGCGTCAACGTGTTTTAGCACATCACTTAATTGCTTTGTATACATTTCTTTTTCATCTTCTGTTAATTCTAATCTTGCAAGTTTTGCAACGTGTTCAACATCTTTTATTGTTATCATAATTCTCTACTCCAATAATAAAAAATTCTAGCATAAAGGTTTTAGCTCAACAATATTTTCTTTTGTAAGAGTTACATTTTTTAATGAATTAAATTCTCCTTCTTTTAGAAGAACGTTAATATAATTCCTTGTAACTCCTTTGTATAAGCCGGTTCTTTTGTCAAGCCGTTTTTCTATAAGGACTTCTTGCGTTGAGCCGATATTAGATTGTAAAAATTCTTCAAACTTTTCTGCAGAAATTTGTTTGATAATGTTTGCTCTTTCCTCTTTGATATTGTCAGGCAAATGCCCTTGTAGTTTTTCTGCAATTGTTCCTTTTCTGATTGAATACGGGAATGTATGTATTTGGCTTAGCTTTGATTTTTTTAAGTTTTCAACAGTTGTTTCAAAATCTTCTTCTGTTTCTCCTACAAAACCGGCAATAATATCTGATCCCAAAAACGGCTTGTCAAAACGAGAAACAATATCCTCAATCTGGTCTAAATAATATTCAACTGTATAATGTCTGTTCATTCTTTTTAAAGTTGAATTACAAGCGGATTGTAATGATAAATGGAAATGCGGACAGAATTTTTCGCTATCTTGTAGGAAATCAAGCATTTCAGAAGTTATTTCCAGTGGGTTTAGAGAGCCTAAACGATAGCGAGGGATGGAAGTTTTTTCTTCAACTTCTTTTAAAAGTGATAGTAAATCTTTCTCAAAATCCTTGCCGTACAATCCAATATGAATCCCTGTAAATACAACTTCTTTATACCCAAGCACTGAGTAACGATTTATTTCTTGGATAATAAAATCAGAGTCTGCACTTCTTGATTTTCCGCGTCCGTAAGGAATTATGCAATATGCGCAACGATTATCACAGCCATCTTGAATTTTTAGACTAATGCGAGTCTTAGTTGTGTCGTTGAGTATTACGTTACAAAACTCTTTTTTGTTCATTAAGTCCAAAACTGCAAATTCTTCTTCGTTTTTAAGAAGTTCTACGATATTGAATTTATCTTCATTACCATAAACGGCATCAATGAAAGGCTCTTGTAAAAGTTTTTCTCTTTCGATTTGAGCGACGCAACCGGTCAGGATAGTTTTAAGTCCTAAACTTTTTGCGTGACGAAGATGATACATTGCTTCGTTATCGCTTTTGTGGGTTACAGAACAAGAATTTAGGATAAATAAATCAGCTTCTTGAAGTTTTTTTACTTCTTCGTAGCCAGCTTCAACCAGTTTTTCAGAGACGATTTGTCCTTCAAATTGATTCGATTTACATCCCATTGATTTTAAGTAAAATTTTTGCATAAAAAGATTTTAGCATAAAAGTGGATGTGCGAATAAGTTCGTTTTAAATGGAATAAGGAAATAGGGGGGATTAATGGAAAATGGAAAGAGGAAAATTATTAAGTTCGGCTTCGCCTCACAGAGCTCCCTCTCTTTAGGGAGAGGGTTGAATTTCTTAGCGACAACGGAGCTTAGAAATTCGGGTGAGGTGTAATAAAAAACCTTTAAATCTAGATTTAAGGTTTGGGTTTACTAACCCAACAGTATCATTTTTATTTTTTCATTTATCCCTACCCCTACACTGAAATTAAATACCAAGTAACAAGGGTTAAATAAACTGCCAAGCCGATTACGTCAATTGTTGTCGCAATTACAGGACCGGAAGCAACTGCAGGATCTATTTTCATTTTCTTAAGTATCAATGGTGTACAAGTACCAATCATTGTTGCGATTGTCATGTTTAAAGCCATTGCAAGACCGACGATTAAGCCAAGTTCAATATGATGTTGCCATCCCCAAGTTACAAGAGCTACAAGTGCACCAAATATCAAGCCAATGCTTATGCCGGTTAAAGTTTCACGCCAAATGTATTTCCAACCTGAGCCTAAAGTCACTTGTCCTGTTGACATACCACGAACCATAAGTGTGATACTTTGGGTGCCGATATTACCGCCTAAGCCTGCAAGTAATGGCATAAATGCCGCAATTATCGGAAGTGCAGTGAAGGTATGGTCGTATTTATTTGTAACAGATACTGCAACAAATTCTCCCAATAAAGTGATGAATAGCCAAGGAATACGTGCTTTAATTGAGTTTCTTAAGCTACCTGTTAAAACATCTTCATCCTCGTCATCGCCTAAGTCTGTAACGATACCTGATGATGTCAAGATTTCGTCAGTTGTTTCTTCTTCAACGATGTCTTGAACGTCATCCCAAGTAACAATACCTTTAAGGTGATTATATAAATCAACGACAGGAAGTGCATTGAACTGATATTTCATAAAGATGTCTGCAATGTGACCTTGATAATCATCAACATGTACTTTTACGATATCTCGAGTCATAATATCACCAATAAGTAAATCTACTGGAGTTGTGAGTAATGTTCGGAGTGAAACTACCCCAAGAAGGTGTTCGTGTTTATCTATTACATAAACATAATATAGCTCCATACTGTCTTTTTCTGCTTTGATTCGGATTGTATCTAAAGCATCTTTTACAGTCATATTATGAGAAACTGTTAGAACCAAAGGGTTCATTATACCACCGGCAGTATCTTCGTTGTATGTTAAAAGTTCTCTGATTTCAGAAGAGAACTTTTCAGGTAATTTATCCAAATAAGTTTCAGTTTCATCCTCTTCCATATCACCCAAAACGTCTGCCGCTTCGTCGTGAGGAAGTTTAGAAATTAGTCTTGATGCTAAAGTCTCGTCAATATCTCCGAGTATTTCAACTTGAAGCTGTGGAGGTAAATATTCGATAACATCCGCAGCTTTTTCTTCTTCTAGTTTTAGAAAACACGCCAAGCGCTCTTCCGGCTTTAATAGCTGAAAGATATCGGCAATATCCGCTTCGTGGTAAGAATTTAATTCTTCACGAAGTTGTTGTTCTGTTTCTTCATTTTCAAGTAGTTCTTGAATTCTATCGATTGTGTTTTCTATATTATTTGACATTTTTCAACCTTTGGGCGGAGCACATTCCGCATCTGTTACCGGTTATTATTTCCCCTTCCAAGTGCTCCTTTGGAGCGGAGTACCGGTTTGTTCAAGCTGGTTGGGTAGGACAAGTGCGTAGCACTTAACGATAATTTGTAAACTGCAATGGGTAATCATATTTATCTTCGTTTGCGCGAAGTAATTTGATTACGTCTTGTAAATCATCCTTAGATTTTCCGGAAACTCTAACTTGTTCGCCTTGAATTGATGCTTGAACTTTAAGTTTAGAGTCTTTAATATCTGCAACAATCTTTTTTGCGAGTTCTTGAGTTAGACCTTTTCTAAGATTGTAAACTTGACGTACATTTCCGCCTAAAGCGTTTTCGATAGGTTGTGCGTCAAGAATTTTTATGCTTAGTCCTCTTTTTACAAGTTTTGACTGTAAAATATCATAAATATTTCTAAGTTTCATATCATCGTTTGTAGTAACTGTGATACATTTATCAGCTTCCAAAACAACATCAGAATTTGAATTTTTTAAATCAAATCGTGATGTAATATCTCTTTTAACTTGGTCAATAGCATTGACCAATTCTTGTTTGTCGAATTCAGAAACGACATCAAAACTGCAATCTTTAGCCATAATATATAACTCCTATTTTACTCACATTTTTATCTTAACATAAACAAGTAAAATGGAGCGTTATTTTAACCAAAGCATTTTCTTAAGAATCTGCCGAGCCAAGTTTTTGCTTCGGGCGGTTCCGGAGCTCTTGGGGTTATTGCCATAGGATAGGGTTGAGCATATGGTCTCGTTGCTCCTGAATCTTCATAGCCGACTCCGTACATACTTTTAAATGACTGATGGACATTGCCACCACTGCTATTCATACCACTCATACTATTCATGCCGTTCATACCATACATACCGTACATTCCGCCTGGCATCATTCCGATAGGACTAATCATAATTTACACCTATAGTTATTACTACACAAATATATAAAGTTTTTTATGTACGAAAAATTGCTAATAATGTAAAGTTTTGTAAAATCTACTTTAGGTTTCTGTGCTTGACAGTAAGATTCTGCTTGTGTTTTAATGGTAGATGTATAAATAGTATTAGATAGGTTAACCGTGCCTAAAATCGCTCAAGTAAGCGGTTACGGTTCCTCAAAAAGAAAGGAATTAACTATGTACGCTATAGTCGAAACTGGTGGTAAACAATAC
>CAYSIO010000039.1:7492-8780 GCA_964431115.1 uncultured Vampirovibrio sp. | reverse complement strand
ATTTTTCTCCAAGAAGTGAAGCTAATCTTTCCATACCCATTGCAAAACCAATAGCCGGAGTATCTTCCCCGCCTAAATTTTTGACAAGGCTGTCATATCTACCGCCACCGCAGACAGCGTTTTGTGAGCCTAAATTATTAGATTTAATTTCAAAAACAGTTCTGTTGTAGTAATCCAAACCTCTTACAAGAAGCTTATTTATTGAATAACTTACCTCTAATTCGTTCAAATAACCTTTTAGTTCTTCAAAATGATTAGAACAATCTTCACAAATAAAATCTGACTGAATAACTGCTTGAATCTCAGGTTTTGCATAAATTTCATTACATTCCGGAACTTTGCAATCCAATAATCTTAAAGGATTTTTTTCATATCTTGATTGGCAATCAGGACACATTTGAGAAAGATATGGCTTCAAAACTTCTTTTAATTTTGTTTTGAAAACTTCTCTACATTCAGGGCAACCAAGCGAGTTAAGTTCAACGCTCAAATCGTTTAAGCCTAAGGCTTTTAAATAATTTACCGCCATCAAAATAACTTCTGCGTCGGCAGTTGCCTGTTTTATACCAAAAACTTCTACCCCAACTTGGTGGAATTGTCTTTGACGACCTGCTTGAGGACGTTCATATCTGAACATAGGACCTTTGTACCAAAGCTTAACCGGAGCAGAAAGTCTATGCATACCATTTTCAATAAAAGAACGAACAACACCTGCAGTATTTTCAGGACGAAGGGTTAAAGAGCGTTCACTTTTTTCAAAAGTGTACATTTCTTTATTAACAATATCTGTAGTGTCACCTACACCTCTTGCAAAAAGTTCGGTTGCTTCAAATATTGGAGTTCTGATTTCTTTAGCACCATATTTTGAAAAAACTTCCAGAGCTTTTTCTTCCATAAAATGCCAAATTCCCATATCTTGCGGAAGTATATCTTTTGTGCCTTTTTGTACTTTTATTATTGCCATAAATTATTTCCCTTTAATTGACCCCTCACCCCACCCTCTCCCTAAAGAGAGGGAGATAGCTTGTTGCCAATCTCATAAAACCTCTATATAATGATTATAATATAAATATAAATAAAGGAAGAATTATGGGAATTAGAGTTACCAAAATGCAAGGTTGTGGAAATGATTTTGTAATCTTAGATTACGAAGAGTTTCTAAAAATGGGATGCGAAATGGCAGAAGCTGCTAAGAAGCTTTGTAACAGAAATTTTGGTATTGGCGCTGACGGTCTTATTATTCCTAATACTAAAATATTTTGATAAGATCATTTTCTCTTTCAAAAAA
>CAYSIO010000039.1:0-7482 GCA_964431115.1 uncultured Vampirovibrio sp. | reverse complement strand
ATGTGCGGAAACGGCATGAGATGTTTTGCTAAATATGTCTATGATAATGGTTTGGTTGACAAAAAAGAGTTTACGGTAAACACGCTTGCCGGAGTTATGAAGCCACAAATTATTGAGGACGGAAAAGTTAGAGTAAATATGTCTAAGCCTATTTTAGATACTGAAAAAATACCGTTTTTACCTAACCATAATTTAAACTATAAAATTTCCGTAAAAAATAGAATTTTTGAAGGAAATGCCATTTCAATGGGCAATCCGCATTTTGTTATTTTTATAAAAGATGATGAAGATTTGCTTAATTTAGCAAAAACTTACGGACCTGAAATAGAAATAGCAGCAGAATTCCCTGAAAAGACAAATGTTGAATTTATAAAAATAAAATCTCATAAAAAAATTGAACTTTGTGTTTGGGAACGTGGTTGCGGAATAACACTTGCTTGCGGTACAGGTGCTTGTGCTTCAGTTGTAGCAGGTATTTTAAACGGCTATTTAGAAAACTCTGTCGATGTTGAGCTGCTTGGCGGTAAAGTGAATGTTACTTGGAACGGCAGTCCTAACAAACCTGAAGGAGATGTTTTTCTTTCAGGACCTGCAGAATATGTGTTTGAAGCAGAATTATTTAATTCTTAAATATATGTGTAAAGTAGTCCAATTTTCTTAGTAACGGCAGATGTTTTGAAGAAAATTCTTCTCCTTTTTGTCTGATAGCCGTAGCTATTGCTTGCGGTAAATTAACACCTATACCGTTTTTTAAGTTTTCATAGTACAAATCTTCAAAATTAGAAGGAAGTCGAAGTGTCCAACAATCTTTTTTTGAACCCGGAATGTTGTAAGTTTTGCCGATTCCAAAAAAATCTGTGAAGAAGATTTGCACTTTCTTTGCAGGGCTTGTAAAAAGTTCTGCAAAAGATGCTGCCATAAATTTCTTTTGGTCACTTCTCAATTCTTCTCTGTACTGATTTACGTCTTTTCCGGGTATTACAGTGTCAGAGCCGAGAATATGTGTTTTATAATTGAATCTGTCACGTCCTTCGCCGAGTGAAGAAGCTCTTTTAAAAAGGTCATCAGTGTATTCAATATAAGACTGATTGTCATGTGCTCCAAGCATTATCACATTTTTTTCCGGAGCGTCTACTCCGCTGTATCCAAATTGAGTTACCCACAATCCGGTTAAGTTAAGTTTTTCTATCACTTGTCTGACGCGCGGAGTTTGTTCTCCTAGATCTTCACAAATAATATTTTGTTTTGCAATCCCGAATTTAGCGGCTGCAGGGAATATTATTTTATCAAAAATTGCAGTAAATTCAGCATCTGTATATTTGCTATAATCTCTTAACAGAGCTTTATGAGGAGAAGTATATAATCTGCCGGAATTTTCATCAGTCATATGAGCTTCTTTTTTTGAATATACAAATGGGTCAATCAGCCCAATAAGGTGATCAATTCGAACTCCGCCCGGTGAAGCTTCAAAAATAGCTTCATATCTGTTTTTTAAGAATTCCCCTCCTTTACCCAAAGAACCGTCCTGATTAAAGATTTTCTTAGGATTTAGTACTGCAAACCCCCAACGTTGACCCTCTCTTGAGAAAAAGTCAGGCGGACATCCCAAAGCCAAGTCTTCTAAAAATAAATCTTTATTCAGCCATTCTTCTGCCGGAGTAAAAGCTATCGGAGTGTCAGCAATGACTTTTATACCGATTTCATTGTTTTGATTATTGGCTTTTGCAATTTCTCTTTCCACAAGCCATTGTTTGAAAATATGAAAATCAATTTCTTTTTCATAATTTTTTTTAAGTTCTTCTTTTCGGGAAAAGGAGCTTTCACTATCATATAGATACCTATCTGTTTCAGGCCATTTTTTCCAGTTCTCTTCATCATGAATTTGAGACAGAATTTCATACATTGCGTTTTTTTCAAGCTCTGTTCCTTTTTTTGTCTTAAAATCTTCAAACTCTTTAGTGAGAGGTGTGAATGAATCTTCATTTTTTAATAAAGAAAACTTATTATAAGCAGATAATAATATTTTGTTATAATTTTCGTGTACCGCTATATAATCTACCCTTTCATCGTTGGTTGTGTAATATTTTTCTAAGTATTGTTTATCAATCAAAAAATTATATTCCTCTGAAGCAAGTTTTTCTAAAGGAATCATGTAGATATTTTTTGACGTTGATAATGGATCATACGGAGAAGGGTCTTTTACCCTTCTTATATAATTAGGCTCTTGTTGTATTGTAGAAAAACCGTGTATTGCTAAAAAAGGAATGAAAAGATTTTCCGAAAATTTCTTAAGCAGAGTGCCGATTCCGCTGTTAGCTTTTGGATTAGAAGGCACGGATGAGTTATGTATAATAAAACCCAATTCTTTATTGAGAACAGTTAATCCTTCTTTTATTGTCGGAACGTAATGTTTTAGCTCTGCAGAACTTGGTTTTCTTTTAAATTGCAGTGCAGACGTACTCTCTCTATCAGTTCTAATCGGCAAAATTTTCATACACACTCCCCAAAAACACCGTATATCTTTTCATTTATACTCAAGTATATCATAAATAAAAATTTGACAAGGGGGGTAAATATCTCTTAAACTTGTTTTGTTAGAGGTGTATATGGCGGAGGTAAAAAAGTCGAAAATCTTAAACTATATCAACGTTTTTAGGGGACTTGCCATTCTTTTGATTGTAGCAGGACATACAATGCAATTTGGAGAAATTGGATGTCTTACTCAAAAGCTTTCTGTTGAAATCTTTGCAGGAGGCACTGCACTCTTCATTTTTATTTCCGGATTTTTATTTCAGCATTTATCAGGAAAATATGAGTTTAAAAACTATATGTCGAAAAAGTGGACAAATGTTATTTTGCCATATTTATGGACGGCAATACCCGGAATTTTATTCTGTTTTGCATATCCCATAAAATACGGTAATGCTTTAGACGGATTAAACCCTCTAATTCAAATCCCAATGATGATATCTGTTGGGCGTATTCATAATACTCCTGCTTGGTTCATACCTATGATAATTTTATTTTTTTTATCAAGTTGGACGTTGTTAAAATTAGAAAAAAAAGGTTGGTTATACAAGACTCTTCCGATAATGTTTTTAGTAACTATATTTCTTCCAAGAACAGATGTTGATTATAATTCTACTCTTGGTTTAGCTTATTCTGCAAAATATTTTGCTTATTTAAAATATGTATTTATGGGCTATATCCATTTCTTTTCTATGTATGTATTTGGAATGTTTTGTTCTGCGCACAAAGAAGTTATTGATAAATTCTGGCATTCACGTTGGATATTTATTGTACTAATGCTAATGACAGCAGGATTAAATGTGCTTTCAGGACTCAATGGAACTTGGACAAACGGAACTATCTCAAAAATCTTTTTAACAATTATAGCTCTGGCTTATCTTAAACATTTCGACGAATGGATAATTTCTCATGCCGGATTAAACAAAGCTCTTGATATAATTGCAAAATACAGTTTTGGGATATTTTTTATCCATTGGTATGTTTTCTTTTTGTATAATTTAATTTTTGATTTACCAAACGTAATGCCTATAGTTGGAAATGTTTGGTTAACACTCGGATTGGTTTTTGTAAGATTTACTGCTGTATCAGCTTTAAGCTTGTTTATCCTTTGGGGGATTAAACAACTTATACTAAAAATAAATCCTGAAGCTAATACCAGAACATTTATCGGGGTATAAAATGTTAAATTTTGAAGAATTGAAACTTTATAAACAATATTTAAATACAATACAAGCATTTTTAGATAATTGTTTTGAAAACCAAAAAGAATACATTTGTTGCCAAAAAGGTTGCGCACATTGTTGTAAAAAAGGTGCTTATCCCTATTCACAATTGGAATTTGATTATTTGATGATTGGTTTCTTTAAGTTGGATTTGAAATATCAGCAGGATGTAATTAAACGTATTCAGAAGCTGAAAGAAGAATATGAAAAAAGTGATAATAAAGAAAAATTTATGTATCAATGCCCGTTTTTAAATGAAGATAATATTTGTGCCGTATATGATTATAGAGGTTTGATTTGTAGAGTCTTCGGTTTATTAAAACCGAATAAAGACGGCGAAATTATAATGCCTTTTTGCCAATCTTTGGGCTTAAATTATTCAAAAGTTTATAATAAAGAAAAGAAAGTACTCGATGACGAGCTTGTTAAAAAACTCGGTTATAAAAATACTCCTAAGGCTTATGATTTGAGCTTTAAAACATTAATGAATAAAGACTTATTTGAAGACGTAGAAATAGACTTTGGTGAAATAAAATCTCTCATAGAATGGTTATAAATATAGCTTAACTCGTTAGTATAATGAAAATTTAATAATGCACTTGTATAATCAAAGAAAAAAGGAGTCTTTCAATGGTTTTACTTGTAAAATGGTTAGCATTAGCTCTTGCAATTATGTTCGTCGGATGGATTATTCCGGGAATTACAATTTCAAGCTTTGCAACAGCACTAATAGCTTCTGTTGTAATCGCTCTTGTGAATGTGTTTATTAAACCGATTTTAGTATTTTTAACTCTACCTATTAATATTCTAACACTGGGAATATTTATACTAGTTATAAATGCCTTGCTATTTATGTTTGTAGCTTATCTTGTTCCGGGTGTGGAAGTTGACGGCTTTTGGAGCGCATTTTTAGGAGCTTTAATCTTATCTATTCTTTCGATAGGTATCTCTTGGCTGTAAATGTAAATTTCTTGTTGTGAGGCTAAAATTATGATATACTCTCCTTTGAGGAGAGTATATTTATGAAAAAAATATTCTTAGCTTTGTTAATCTTTTTAGGGTGCAACTTTGTATTTGCGCAAGAAAATCCACATGGCTTAGTTATGGACGGAGACAGGATTATTTATCAGCCTTCTGAATCTAATTGGGTTTCTGAGAGCTTTGCAGAAGATAAAATTGTATATGTAAAAAAACTTTATGACGGAGACGGAGCTTATTCTTTGTATAGCCATGAGGACGGTTCCTTTGCATTCATTTTGAACACAGGATGTGAAATCCTTAAGAACGGTAAGCTTATTATTGTAGATAATAATTTGCTTAAATTTTCTAAATTAGTCTATGAAGAAGAAAGACTCATCCAAATTCCGCTTAATGACGAGGAAATAAAAGAGCTTTTCCCGAATGCAGAAATTCTTAAGATTTCAACAATAGATAGCGACAATAAATTGTGGATTCACAAGCCGTTATTTAAGAAAAAAACAATATTACTGGTAAATGATACTGATAAATATTTTCATAAAATAGCTTGTAAATCTAAAAACGTTCAAGACCCTGAAATTAAAGGGCTTGTTACAATCCCTCGATATGGGATTTATAGGTTTACACATTTTGGGCAACACAAAGGACAGTTAGTATTTTATATACGATAGGAAAGAAAAATGGTTTTAGAAAAAATAAATACACCTGAAGATTTAAAAAGAATAGAAATCGAAGAAATGAATACTCTTGCAAAAGAAATGCGAGAAGTGATTATAAATAAAGTAAATACAATTGGCGGTCATATGGCGCCAAATTTGGGTATTGTTGAAACAACAATAGCTTTACATTATGTGTTTAATTCACCTGTGGATAAAATTATTTATGATGTATCTCATCAATGTTATTCACATAAAATTCTGACAGGCAGAAAAGAAGGTTACACCGATACTGATAAGTATTTGAAATATACAGGCTACACTGCACCTGAAGAATGCGAACACGATTTGTTCAAAATAGGTCACACCTCGACTTCTGTTAGTTTAGCTTGCGGTGTTGCAAAAGCTCGTGACTTAAAAGGTGAAAAAGGTAACGTAATTGCGCTGATTGGTGACGGTTCTTTAAGCGGCGGAGAAGCTCTTGAAGGTCTGGATAACGCAGCTACTTTTAAGTCTAATTTTATAATTATCGTCAACGATAATGAAATGTCTATAGCAGAAAACTATGGCGGATTGTATGATAACTTAAGAGAACTTAGAGAATCAAATGGCGCAGCTACGTCAAACTTCTTTAAAACTCTTGGTTTTGATTATTACTTCCTAAAAGAAGGAAACAATATTGAAAAACTTATTGAAACTTTTGAGAAAGTAAAAGACGTTGATCATCCTGTTATAGTTCATATTTGTACTCAAAAAGGGAACGGTCTAAAGCAAGCTGAAGAAAATAAAGAAATGTTCCACTGGGTAATGCCGGGCGTGCTTGATGAAAAACCTGCGACTACACCACAAGAAACCTATGCTTCTGTTGCTTTAGATTATATGCTTAAAAAAGCAAAAGAAGATAAAACTTTTGTTACGGTAACGGCAGGAACTCCGGGAGTCTTTGGATTTAATTCTCAAATAAGAGAAGAGCTTGGAGAACATTATACAGATGTAGGTATTGCGGAGGAACACGCAGTTGCATATTGCTCAGCTCTGGCAAAATGCGGAGCAAAACCTATATTCAACGTTATGAGTTCATTTGTTCAAAGGACTTATGACCAATTATCTCAAGACTTGTGTCTTAATAATTCGCCAATTACAATGCTTGTTCATTGGGGAGGAATTTCCGGAGCTGATGCGACGCACTTGTGTACTTTTGATATTCCTTTGATTTCCAACATACCAAATATGGTATATCTGGCTCCTACAAATAAAGAAGAATTTGTAAAAATGCTTGATTGGTCAGTAGAACAAACTCAATACCCTGTAGCAATAAGGGTTCCGAACGTAGAATTAGTATCAACAGGAATTGAAGACGATACAGATTATTCTATATTAAACAAATTCAAAGTAACTCAAAAAGGTGAAAAAGTTGCAATTCTAGGCTTAGGGAATTTTTATTCACTTGCTTGCAATATTGCTAAAAAAATAAAATCAGATTTAGGTTTTGAACCTACTGTTATTAATCCTATATTTATGACAGGAATTGATAAAGAACTTTTAAATTCATTAAAATCTAATCATAGTTTAGTAATAACTCTTGAAGATGGCGTTCTTGACGGAGGTTTTGGCGAAAAAATTTCAAGATATTACGGAAGCTCAAATGTAAAAGTGCTTAATTACGGTGCAAAAAAAGAATTTCCTGACAGAGTACCGATGAACGAATTGCATAAAAGATATCGATTGACACCTGCGCAGATTTTAGAAGATGTTGCAAAGTTAGTATAGCTTTTTTAGTGTTAGAGAGATTGTTCTGAGCCTGTAGTAGTATAGATGAAATCCGACAAAAGGCATCAACCCTCTTCTTAGGAGAGGGGGTAAAGCAATGCAGGGTGCGTTTAAACACACCTTTTAAATTATTAGTCGGTAGACTAAAGTTTGCCATACTACTTTTTTAATTAGCGGAAGACGAGACTCGTGTCTTGTTCGCTCGCGTTTAACGGCAATTCCGTGTTTTGCATCTTGGACTTTGTCCAATTGCAAAAACCCACCCTTGTAGTCCAGCAGGAGCAGCAGGCTCTCACCCTCGATGCCCTCAAAGCAGAAGCTGACAT
>CAYSIO010000038.1:0-8793 GCA_964431115.1 uncultured Vampirovibrio sp. | reverse complement strand
AGGGTATAATTATGACAAAAAGAAGAGTAGTAATTACAGGTATGGGAGCTGTTACTCCTGTTGGTATAGGGGTTAATAAGTTCTGGAATTCATTACTTGAAGGTAAAAGCGGTATTTCTACAATTGAACAAATGCCATTAGATGGGCATGCCGTAACAATTGCAGGCGAAATTAAAGATAAAGATTTTAATCCGGAAGACTACATCGAGCCAAAATTAGCAAAAAGAATGGATAGATTTTGTCAATTTGCAATGGTTGCAGCTGATGAAGCTATCGCAGATTCAGGTATTGATGAAGCAAACATTGATCCATACAGAATCGGTGTTATTGTATCATCTGCTGCGGGTGGTTTCAAAACAACTGAGAAAAGCCACACTGCAATGTTAGAAAAAGGTCCTACTAAATGTTCACCATTTACAGTTCCGATGCTTATTGTAGATATGGCATCAGGTCATATTTCAATCAAACACGGTTATAAAGGTGTTAACAAAGTTGTTGTGTCAGCTTGTGCGACAGGTTCACACTCAGTTGGTGATGCATTCAGAACTATTCAATATGGTGATGCTGATGTTATGGTAGCAGGAGGTTGTGAGGCTACGGTTACAACTCTTGGTATCGGTGCTTTTACAGCAGCAAGAACTCTTTCTAAGAGAAATGACGAGCCAACTAAGGCTTCAAGACCATATGATAAAGACAGAGATGGCTTTGTAATGGGTGAAGGCGCAGGCGTTCTTGTTCTTGAAGAATATGAACATGCAAAAGCTCGTGGAGCTAAAATTTATGCAGAAATTGTCGGTTACGGTCAAACAGGTGATGCGCATGATATGGTTGCTCCGGATCCGGAGGGTAAAGGTGCCTTAAAAGCTATGGAATTAGCTTTAGCAGATGCTAATTTGAAACCGGCTGATATTGATTATGTTAACCCACACGGAACAAGTACAGGTTTAGGTGATATCGCTGAATCTCAAGCAATTGCTAAATTATTCGGTGATAAAGAACAAAATCCTAACTTGGCAGTAAGCTCAACAAAATCTATGCACGGTCACATGCTTGGTGCTACAGGTGCAGTAGAAGCGATTGTTTGTGTAAAAACTATTACTGATAACAAAGTTGCTCCTACAATTAATCTTGATAACCAAGACGAGCATGTTGCTAATTTAGATTATGTTCCACACAAATCTCGTGATAAAGAAGTTAATGCTGCTTTATCAAATTCATTCGGATTTGGCGGTCACAACGCAACATTAGTTTTCAAAGCAGTGTAGTTAAGAAAATTAAACAAAAAAGAATCGGATAAATTTTATCCGATTCTTTTTTTTAGTTTGTGTAAATTATCTTACTTTATTTTCATTTCCGGCAATTAATCTTTTAATGTTTTCTCTGTGAAGATAAACGATATAAATTGCACCTAATGCGCAGTAGCAAACGTATGCAATTGGTGCTTGGAAGAAAAACATTAAAAATGGTGAAATCAGTAATGCAATAATTGAGCCGACAGATACGTATTTTGTTGTGTAAGTAATCGTTGCCCAAATGACTGCAATAATCGCACCGACAAGTAAATTAAGTGCTAAAATTGTGCCGACACCAGATGCAACTGATTTTCCGCCTTGAAAATTTAGGAAACAAGATTTGCTGTGTCCTATAATTACAGCAACCGCCGCCAGAACAGGTGCAAGTCCGATTGAAGAACCTGCGGTTACAAAAAGATTTGCTAAAATAACAGGAAGGGCACCTTTAAATGCATCCAATAAAAGTGTTGCAAAGAACCATTTTTTTCCAAGTACACGTTTTACGTTTGTAGCTCCGGTTGAGCCGGAACCGATTGTTCTTATATCATCTCCTGTTTTTGTTTTTACAATCAAGTATCCTGTTGGGATTGAGCCGATAACATAGGCAATTATAATTGTTAATCCTAATTGTATAAATAAATCCATCATAAATCCTCCTCTTATGTACTTCAATTGTACCAAACATTTGCCAAAAGTGCTAATATCATTTAAAATTATCTTATGAAATATGAATTTTTAAATAGCTCAATCGAAAAAGATAATATAATTTTACCGAATTCGGATAAAATTAACCCTTTTTTGTTAAAAAATAATTATTCAGAGATTATAAAAGCGGTTGATTTCATTGCTTCTGAAGAGAAATTTTTGTATCTTCATGGCTTTTTAGGTACAGGTAAAAGACAGTTTCTTAACTATGTATGCGAGTTTTTAAATAATGACGTAATAAAGCTTGAATACTACTGTAAAGAGTCGACTGTATGTGATGATATTTTGTTGGCGTTTAGTGAAATAATTGACAGTCAATCTATTTCTAAGGCGGTTAATTTGAATGCTAAAATAACAACTTTAGCAGTAAAATTCAAACAACAAATATCTTCTATTAAGAAACCGTTTTTAATTATTCTTTATTCTTATGATGATGTACAACCTGAAAATGTTGAGCTAATTAAAGAAACTTTTAATGATATTTTAAAAGAAGAGAATGTAAAATTAATTATCTCCACTCGCGCTTTGTATCCGGATTTGGATGAAGATAGAAAAATCTTTTTGAAAGCTTTTACAAAAGAAATTTTTAAGGAATTTTTAGAATCTAACAATGTTGTTGCAACGGATAAAACAATAGATGATTTTTATAAATACACTCGAGGTTACTATTATTATGTAGCATTATCCGTAAAAATAATGCAAGCGATGAAAATCGATTTAGCTGATTTCTTGTATAAATTTAATCAATCAGGAATGAATTTTGATTCGTATTTAGGAATGACTTATGTTAATTTGGTACCGACAACAATCAGAAATTTCTTTTGGTTTTTAAGAACCGTTCGTCATGGTCTAAGTTTGAATGCTTTGGCGGTATATGAAATTTATGATGAGTTTTCAATACAATATTTAAAATCTAATTTAATGATTTTTCAGGCTGATGAGACGCTTTATGTGCAGGATTATTTTTTGCAAAAAATAGATATTTCAATCCCTAAAAAGACTCAAATAAAATTACATAAATATATAATAGGAATTTATGAAGGGCTTTTAAGAGCTCAAATTAAGGAACGCTCTGTAATAATTTCTCGTCAGGCTTTAAGGGCTGAGATTGAGTATCACAACAAATGCATAAATGAAATTGAGCGCGGAGACGAGCCTGTTAATGAAGAGAAAGAGTCTGTAAAGGCATCAGATGAAAAAAAATTGCCGGAACAGGATTCTTCTGAGCCTATTTTAAAACAAATTGAAAAAGCACAAGCTTTAGCTAATGATAAAAAATATACTGATGCGATTGAACAATTCAATAATATTTTAAATATTGAAAACATAGATTTGCCATCCTTAGTAGAAGTAAGACTCAATTTGGCGAAATTATATAAAACTATTGCTGAATATAAAAAAGCGGCTCACTACTATGAATTAGTAGAAACATATTATAAGCAGCATAAAGAGCTTATAAATTTAAATTATCTATATTATGATATGACAGATTTGTTTTTCAAAATGTATAAATCAGACAGAGCAATTGAGACAATTAAGAAAGTTATTTATTCTGTTGATACCCCGCAATCACTCATGGTCAGCGCTTGTACACTTTTAGGAAATATTTATTCAGAAATGAATAATTCATCAGAAGCTTATACTTATTATAAAAAAGCTCTTGATTCATTGGATGAGAATGTATCAAAAGAAGTTTTGGCTGAGTTATATTTTAAATTTGCATTGACAAATGATGATAAAGAGGATTATGAACAAGCAATGGAGTATTATAATAAATGTATTGCCGTTAATGTTGTGAATCCGTATAAAGCGTTATCTTATTCAAACCTTGCCTCTTGTTATTATGAAAAAGAGAGCTTTGATGAGGCAAAATCTTGTTATAAAAAAGCATACGATATAGAAAAAGAGAATAATAATTACGAAGGCGTATATTATAACGCTTATCAGCTTGCAAAAATATATATGCAAGAAGGTTCGGCAAAGGCTTTAGAACTTCTAATTGAAGCAAAAAGAAGTGCAGAGTTTATTAATGAAGATTTTTATATTTTAGAATCAACAATTGCTTTAGGTGATTATTACTACAATAATCAAGAGACTTACAAAGAAGCTCTTGTGGAATATTTTAAAGCGCTAAAAATGTCAGGTCGCGTATTAGATGAAGCAGAATCTTCCAAAATTAAGCTCAGAATAAAAGATATGGAACTTAGAATGGATTCCGAAGTTTATAAAGAAATTGAGAATAAATATGGAGAAAGAGTTTAAAATTAATTCTGATTTTGGAAAATATAAAGAAGCTTTTTTAGAAGAGAATGCAAAGCACAATCTTATTTCTAAAAATGATGAAAAACTTTTGTGGGAAAAACATATTTATGATTCATTAGGGATAAAATTATTTTTTGAAAAATATGATATAAAAAAGGCTCAAATTCTTGATATCGGATGTGGCGGCGGGTTTCCTTGCGTGCCGATTGCAATTGAATACCCTGATTTAAAAATTGTTGGAATAGATAGCATAAGAAAAAAAATCACTTCTGTTCAAAATATTGCTGAAAAATTAGGGCTTAAAAATCTTGAACTAATCTGTGACAGAGTCGAGAATATTAGAGATAAAAAGTTTGATATCATTGTGAGTCGTGCTGTTGCAGATATGGCAAAGATTAGTGAATATGCTTTACCTTTATTAAAGAAAAACGGCTATTTTATTGCATATAAATCAAAAAAAGCTCTTGAAGAATTGGATGGCGCAAAGTCTGTTTTTAAAAAGATGAAAGCGGAAGTTGTAGATATTATTCAATATAATTTACCGCTTGATGAAATCTATGAAAGATATTTGGTATGTGTGAAAAAATTATAGAAGAAGTCCGATCTTTTGCTGAGCCTCAGTTTGCTGAATGGGTCAAGCCTTTTCTAAGTGTTGATGACAATTCTGATGAAATTGTGCTTGGAGTGCGAACTCCTATTTTAAGGAAATTAGCAAAAAAATATAAAGAGATTGAACTTGAAAATTTAAAAAAACTTTTGCAAAGTAATATTCATGAAATACGAGCATTGGCTGTTTTTATTATGATTTTAAAAACAAAAAAAGAGCCGCAATTGATGTGTGGTCTTTACTTGCAGAGTTTAGACAGTATTAATAATTGGGATTTAATCGATTATTCTGCTCCTCATATAGTTGCTCCCTATGTAGCTGAGCAAGTTTTGTGTGAATTAGCGGAAACGGATTATTTATGGGCGAATCGTGTTGCAATGGTCTCAACTATTTATTATATAAAACAAGGAGATTTCAGACTTGCACTAAAGTTTGCTAAAAAGTTTATGAGCCATGAACATCACCTGATGCATAAGGCTGCAGGTTGGATGCTTCGTGAAGTAGGGAAAAAAGATGTCGAGGTTTTAAAAGATTTTTTAAATAAATATTCCGATAAAATGCCGGCCGTTATGCGAAGCTACGCCAAAGAAAAATTAAGATAAGTTTTACTTGTTTATACCCCTCTTTTTTGTTATCATAAATCAACAAAAGGGAGAGAATTATCACAAATGAACACTGCCGAATATTTAGTAAAAAGACTTAAAGAACTAGGAATAAATGATTTTTTCGGAGTTCCGGGAGATTATAATTTTAATATACTTTATGCAATAGAAAATAATTCTGATACAAAATGGATTGGCTGTACCAATGAACTAAATGCCGGCTATGCTGCTGACGGTTATGCCAGAGAAAAAGGCTTTGGAGCTTTGGTTACAACTTACGGAGTCGGAGAATTGAGCGCAATGAATGCTATTGCAGGGAGTTTTGCCGAAAATGTACCTGTAATTAATATTGTGGGAGTACCTTCTTCAAAAATTATTGCGGATAAAACTCGTGTTCATCACAATTTTCAAGAAGTACAGCCCTATACTTATGCAGAAGCTTTCAAAAATGTAGTTGAAACAACAGCTTTTTTAAATAGAGATAATGCAAAAATTGAAATTGACAGAATCTTAAAAACTTTTGTAAAAGAGCGCAGACCGGTTTATATTGCGATACCAAGTGATATAGCTAAAATGGAAATTTCGGAAAAAATAGTAGATTATAATTGGGAAAGTGATAATGAAACTCTGGAAAAAGTTGTAGAAAAAATTTCTGAAAAAATAAGAAAATCCAATAAGCCTGTAATACTTGGTGACACGCTTGTTAAAAGATATGATTCAAAAGTAGAATATAGAGAATTTGTAGAAAAATCAGGTATCCCTGCGACAAATTTTTTAATGGGAACAACTCTTCTTGATTCAGATTTGAAAAACAATTTGGGTACTTATTTTTCCAAATACAGAAATTCTGTTGCTCAAAAATATATAGAAGATACTGATTGTCTGATTGCCGTCGGTACAATATACAGTGATTTAAATTCGTATGGTTTTGATTTGCCGTATAAAATAAATTCTCAAATCGCGATATATGGCACTTATACCTATATTGAGGGAATTAGATATGATAATATTAAGATGTCGGATATCTTGTCTGAATTATCTGAAGTAGTTGAATCAAGAGATTTTGTTGTTGAAAAATCACAATATTTTTATGAAAAAACTCCTAATTTGGAAGGAAAGCTCACATCGGAATATATTTACCCTCGTTTACAGGAATTCTTAAAAGAGAATGATATTTTAATTGCTGAAACCGGTATTATTCCTTTTGGTGTTGCTCAGATGAAGCTTCCTAATAACACAGAGCTTGTAACTCAATCTTTGTGGGGGGCAATAGGTTGGGCGACTCCTGCTGCGCTAGGAACGGCGCTTGCTTCTCCTAATAAAAGAGTTATATTATTCACAGGTGACGGCTCATTCCAAATTTCTGCAATGGAGCTTGGCAGTATACTCAGGTATGGTGTAAAACCGACTGTAATTGTCCTAAATAATAAAGGTTATACGGTAGAGCGCTTGCTTTCAGAAGATTCTGACGGGGAGTTTAATGATATTTTGAAAATGAATTATTCAAAATTTGCGCGTGTGTTTGAAGGCGATATTTGGTCTACAAAAGTTGAAACTCAAGAGGATTTTGACAAGGCTTTAAAAGTAACACAAATTATGAATAAACTTTGTTTTATCGAAATTTGTACTGAATCGGATGATGTTCCTGAGCTAGCGCAAGAAGTTATTTCCGCTTTCAAAAGACAGGAAAAAGACGGAATATCTATGGTGCAGGAAAAATATGACACCTCTAAAATTACCCCGAAAATTTCAAGAGGGATTATGAATTTTGCAACAAAAGTCCATGAGAGTTTGAAATAGATTGTTTTTCTTTTTAGATTCCGTGTTATAATAAGAAAAATTTGGAAGGTAAAAGATGAGTAAACTTTTTGTAATTTCAGGATCATCAGGCGTAGGAAAAGGAACCGTAATCAAAGAATTCCTAAAACGTAATCCTGAATTCAAACTTTCAGTTTCTTGTACAACTCGTGCTCCTCGTGAAGGTGAAGTTCACGGTGAAAATTATTTCTTTTTGACACGAGAAGAGTTTGAAGCTTGTATTAATAGAGGCGAGTTTCTTGAATGGGCTGAATTTTCCGGTAATATGTACGGGACTCAAAGACCATATATTGATGAGAAATTGGCACAAGGTAAAAGCTTAATACTTGAAATTGATACAAAAGGGGCTCTTAATGTAAAAAAAATAATGCCGGAAGCGACATTGATTTTTATTCTTCCGCCATCGTTTGAGGAATTAGAAGCACGTCTTAGAGGTCGTCATACTGAAACAGAAGAGGCAATACAAAAGCGTTTGCAATCGACCAAGCTAGAAATGGAGAATTCAAAATACTTTGATTATCAAGTCGTGAATGATAGTATTGAAAACGCGGTTTTGAAATTAGAAAGAATCCTAAAAGCATAGTGGTGACGATAAGTCATTTCTTTCCCTCTCCTTAGGGAGAGGGCAGGGTGAGGTTTCATCCCGTAGGATCTTAAACGATTCATTCTAAGAAATGCAGAAAGTTAAAGAGACTCATCGCCCTAAAGGGCTCTGAGTGACGTTGGATGTGTCCGTCATTCAGAGGGGTAAATGTATTGGACTTGTAGGTGTGACTACAAGTGTGCAGTCATTCTGGGGGTAAATGTATTTGGCTTGTAGGTGTGACTACAAGCTTGCAGTCATTCTGAGCGGAGCGAAGAATCCAGAGAGGTAAATACTTCCAGTCTGTAAGTAATGGTTCCCAAGTTTTTGACTGGGTCCTTCACTGTGTTCAGGACGACGTGGCACACTTGGCGTTGTGACTACAAGTTGCCGTCATTACGAGGGGTAAATGTATTGGACTTGTAGGTGTGACTACAAGTTTGCTGTCATTCTGAGCGAATGCGAAGAATCCAGAGGAGGAAGCCTGCAAGCAATAACTACAAGTTCTTGACTGGGTCCTTCGTTACACTCAGGACGACATGGCACACTTGTTGGTACTGTGCCAAGCTTATGCGATACCGTGTCAAGCTCGTTCATATTCTCCCTCTCCTGCGGAGAGGGTTGGGGAGAGGGTTCGACATCTTTTGTTGGGGTAGAAACCCCAACCTACGCGCTTGCTGTCATTCTGAGCGAATGCGAAGAATCCAGAGAGGTAAATACTTCCAGTCTGTAAGTAATGGTTCCCAAGTTTTTGACTGGGTCCTTCACTGTGTTCAGGACGACGTGGCACACTTGGCGTTGTGACTACAAGTTGCCGTCATTACGAGGGGTAAATGTATTGGACTTGTAGGTGTGACTACAAGTTTGCTGTCATTCTGAGCGAATGCGAAGAATCCAGAGGAGGAAGCCTGCAAGCAATAACTA
>CAYSIO010000037.1:0-9011 GCA_964431115.1 uncultured Vampirovibrio sp. | reverse complement strand
CTTTTGTCTTTTTATAAAAATGATAGCCAAAGGTTTTTCTAAGTGTGTGAGTTCCGATATTCACTTTAATTTCTAACTTCTCGCAAGCACGATTAAAGATTCTATAAGCCTGAATTCTTGTTAATGGCTGATTAACTCCTCTTTGACTTTGAAACAACCAATCTTCAGGATTCATTCCTGCAATATATTCTTTTAAATACCACTTATAAGAATCAGATAGAGGGAAACGCTTGTACTTACCGGTCTTTCCCTCTTTTAATTCTACATATTCACTATCCATAACGTCTTTAACTTTTAGGCTTAACAAGTCCGATATCCGAAGCCCAATGTTTATGCCCATTATAAACATCATAAAATCTCGGAAACGCCAACGTATCAGATAATTTTTGATTCTTTCTATTTCATTCAAATCTCTAATCGGTTCTACGAAGTTCATAGCTTATTCTCCTTTTTTTAAGTATTACGAGAATAACTTAGCTCTAAGTTTCGTAGCCGTGAATAAATTATGTTGTGTTTTCTAGAACATAAGCCTGAACAATAGGAATCTTTTATTCAATTTTTCAGAGAATTTCTTTAAATTTTCCATTGTCTCAGTCGTATCTTTCACAATTTGTTTTAAGTTTTCTTTATCGCCTTTACCGTTGACGGTTTCAAGTGCTCTTGAGACCTCACACATTGTAACGTTTAAATTGTCGACAGAATCAACGAATTTCTTTTTAAGATTATCATCATGTGCCATTTTATTAACAGCAGTTGAGATGTCATTTAAGTTATGCATTACGCTGTTCAAATCTTCTGCAAAATCTTTAGCGTTAACTGCACCGATAATCGGAGCAAGTTGTTTTGACATATTAGAAATAGCTTCAGCTGTTTCATATAATGTCGGTTTGAATTTTTCATCAGCAACAATACCGTTTAAGTTGGTAGCAAGTCTGTTAAAGTTATTAGTTGCATCAGTCATCATCCATACCATTGCATCAATATCATTTCTTGATGTTTCAATTAATTTTTCAGCTTTTTCTAATGTAGTAGTAGCTTGAGCTGTTAAATCTTTAAAGTTAGAAACTGATTTAGTTAAATCTGCAATCATTTTGTCATTCAATAGCTCATTAACAACTCTGTTTGTCTCAGTTAAAGATTCCGCAGCTTTGTATTGCAAATCTAAGAAATCTGCAATTCGCATAGGTTCAACAACTGTATAAGGAGAGGTTTGGTTTGGATAAGGTAACGGCGTGTTGTCTAAAGGTGTGATTCTTAATTTTTTTACACCGTTTGCGGTTATTATCTGGCCTCTCATAAATTCGGGAATAATAAGTCCCGGTAAGTTTATAAAGTAATCAACCTTATATGCATAATTTGTTTTTATGTACTCTTTTACAGAGTCCGGAACAAGTTTTGAAGTCATAATTTGTGACCTCTTAACTTTACCGACATTATAGTATTTTTCATCCAGTTTTATTTCAACATCAGCATCATTTTGAAGTAGTTGTTGGTTTATGACAGGAATATAAACCGAACGAATTTTTGGCGGAGTAATTTCTAAGAACTGTTCACCGATAAGTCCTGATTGTTGAATAGAAATCATTGAAGCCTTAGGAATTGTAATTCCCGGTTCGGTAATAACAAATTTCATCTTTACGTAGCTGGATTCATTTTTTACTATAGGAATAATTTCTTCCACTTGTCCGACTCTTAACCCCATCATCTGCACTCCGGATCCCGGACGCATGCCGTTTACATCTTTGAACTGGATTTCAATTCTTTCTGCAGAAGAAAAAGAACGTCCTTTTACCCATAAAACCGTAAACAGGAATAAGGATAGAGCTACTATTGTTAATACACCGACTTTAAAAGATGATGAAATTTTCATTATTATATTAACCTCTCGAGATTTTAATTCATTTTCATAGGTCCGTCTATTGTGGCATTGACGAATTGTCTTGTATAATCCGTATTTTGTTCACATAGCTCATTAGGTGAGCCTTCAAAAACCACTTTTCCATTATACAACATTAATACTGAATCTGATGTCCTCCTAATCGTTGACATTTGGTGAGTAACAACAATTGATGCAGCATTAGTTTCATTTTTTAGCCTTACGATATAATCTTCTATAAGAGTTGACGAAATCGGGTCTAGACCTGCTGTTGGTTCGTCGTATAAAATAATTTTAGGTTCTGTGACAATCGCTCGAGCAAAGCTGACACGTTTTTGCATACCACCTGATAATTCAGAAGGATATTTGTTTTCAATACCTGAAAGTCCGACCATTTCAAGTTTCTCAGCAACAATTTTTTCTAATTCTTTCTTGGTATATTTATTACGAAGTTCTTTTCTTTCTTGAAGAGCAAAAGAAATATTATCAAAAACATTTAGCGAATCAAAAAGTGCAGAATATTGAAAAACCATTGCAACATCGCCACCGCTAATATTGACTTCTCCGGAATCTTTTTCGATTAGCCCGCTTATTATTTTTAAAACAGTACTTTTACCCGAACCGCTAAAACCAACAATTGATAAGATTTTACCAGGCTCTACCTTAAATGAAATATCGTCTAATATTTTTCTATCATCAAAAGATTTTGTTAAATTTTTAACTTCTATACCCATTATATTTTCTCCACCTTTAATAGAAAAATGCCGCAGCAAAAATTAAATCTAGTAATACAATACCGACAAAAGACCAAACAACAGCTTTGGTCGTTGCAATACCGACACCTTTCGCTCCGTCTTTTGCTGCCATACCGCAACAACAGCTGACAAGTGTTATTAAAAAACCGAAACTCAAAGATTTTAAAACACATACATTTAAGTCTTTCATGCTCAAGCCAAACCAAACCGAGTCGAAATATGCTTTATAAGGAAGCTCCGACGTTATATTTGCAGCAACAGCTCCTCCGAGAATCCCAAAAGTAGAAGCAAGAATTACAACAAAAGGCATCATTACGGTTCCTGCAATGATTCTTGGAGTAAACAAATAGTGTACAGGATTTACTTTTAAGACTTTTATTGCGTCTATTTGCTCTGTTACTTTCATTGTTGCTATTTCTGACGCTAAAGAAGAACCGATCATAGAAATTATTGCAAAACCGGACATAATAGCACCTTCTTCACGAACAGTGAGTATTGCCATTAACATACCAACAAAATTTCCACCACCATGCTTCACCATTTCTCCTGCCACTTGCATAGAAATGATTATTGATGTCATACACACAATAGAAAGGGTAATCGGAAGAGATGATACAGCAAATCTGGAGCATTGTTCTATAATTTCTTTGAATGTTGTATTAAACCTGCTGAGTCCTTTAAAAAACTCTAATCCGTATACAACAATTTCTCCCAAAGTTGAGACAAAATCTTCAACCTGTGCTGCTACAAGCTTGTAAAATTTGTATGTATATGTATCTTTATACTCTATTCTCATCAAGCTTATTATACCAAAGATGTAAGTTTTATGGAAGCAAAAAGCGCTAGGTTAAGTTATTAATATTTAGAAACATTTGTATTTATATTGTATTTTTCTGTTAAAATATACTAGAGAGGCTCTTAATTATGGATAAAAAGAAATTATACGTATCGTTAGCAATTTTATGTACTTTATCTGCAATGTCAACACCGACAGAAGCTAAAATGACAAAAGAAGCTCATGCTCTTTATCAGCAGGCTTGTGCTTATGAATATAAAAGTGATTACAATACTGCAATTAGAATTATTCAACAAGCTCTTGATATAAATGGTGAAGATGCAATGCTTTATACTAAAATTGCGGGTCTTTATTCTGATATCGGAAATTACAACGAATCACTTTCTGCCTATAAAAAAGCTGTAAAACTTCGTCCAAATGACGCATTCATCTACATTAGTATGGGAAACATTCTCCAAACAATAGGAGATTATGAGAATGCTTATAACGCTTTTAAACAAGCTCAAACTATTTATCCTGAATATAAATATAATTATTTAAATATTGCTAATGTTGAATATTTCAGAAAGAATTATAAAAGCGCAGTCGAAAACTATAATGCATTTTTGAGCGCTTATCCTGAACATATGGAAGCAAGCGAAAACCTTGCAAATGTTTACTTGCTTTCTAATCAACCGGAAAAAGCTTGTGAAATGTACTCAAACATTTACAGAAAATATCCGTCTGCATTTACGGAATTCGAAAAGTATGGTATGGCTTTGTTTGATACAAAACAATATCAAGCGGCTTCTGAAATACTGGAAAAAGCTCTTAACGGAAACGAAGATAGCGAAAATATTAATGCAAGATTAGCTCTTTCTTATCAAAATCTTGGTGAAAACGAAAAGGCTTTAAAAGCTTTCAAGCAAACTTTTCGCATTAACCCAAATTTAACCTCTTTGCGTTTCGACTATGCTAATCTTTTAGGGAATATGGATTGCAACGAAGATGCTATTGAACAGTATAAGCAATATTTAACAGCTTTTCCTGACGATGCTAATGCATATAGAAATCTGGGGTTGGTTTATAAAAAACAGGGGAATAATGACTTAGCGCTATTTAACTTCGAAAAATCTTACTCGAAGGATTCTTCAAATGTTGAGACAAAGAAAGAATTGGCGCTATGTTATCATACAAAAAAAGATTATGTAAATGCTCTAAAATTTTATGACTTTGCCTTAAAATCAGAACCTGAAAACGATGATTTATTAGCAAATAAAGCTTTGACACTTCATGCAATGAATAATTATGTTGCAGCCATTGAACTCTATAAAGAGCTTTTGACAAAACAACCAAACGAAAGAATTGAGCAGAATTTAACAGCTGCGTCAATTGCGTATGGTTATAACTTGTATGATAAACAAGATTACGGACAAGCTATTTTGTACTTTGAAGATGCAATTGACTTGAACGACAAAGAAGCTTCTGCGCACTTTGGCTATGCCAAAGCTAACGCTAAAATGGGTTGTACTGAAATTGCATTAGCAAGTTACGAAAAAGCTGCTATGCTTGCGCCGGGAAATATTGAATATGCTACAGAACTCAATAATTACAGAAGTGAAAATAAAAATGTTGTATCTTCAACAAATACGGCTGTTGAAGATGTAACGAACGAACCCGTTTTTGACGTTATAACACCTGCCGTTCAAGCAGAAGAAGTTCCGACTTTTGAATCTCTTGTACAAAAAGGCGACGATGCCTATAGAAAGCAAAGGTATGATGACGCTTTGGATTTGTATACAAAAGCGGTTGTATTTAACCCTTCTGATAAAATTACAATGCTAAAAATTGCTAATATCTATAAATTAAAAGGTAACAATGCAAAAGCTATTAGTTTTTACGATAAAATCATAACTTTGGATGCATCCAGTACAGATGCATATTTCAATAAAGGTTTAGTTTTTGCTAATCAAAAAAATTATGACGATGCAATCAAATGTTTTGAAAAAGTTATAGAGCTTTCACCTGAATATCCATACGCATATTATTCATTAGGTATGGCATATGAACTAAAAGACATGCCGGAAAAATCTATAGAATATTATCTTCTTTATTCCGGAATAGAAACCGATGAAAAAATGATTAATATGGTTAAACAAAGAATTAAACAATTAGAAGAGGCTCTTAAAGACTAATGAAAAAAGTTTTATTCTTATGCTTTCTATCGATTTTGATTTTTTGCGGATGTAAATATAACAGAGGAATAATTCTTTTTAATACCCAGACTATTACAAAAGAGAACGCATTACAGAATTCTAAAGTTTTTTCTATCGGACAACGAATTAACTATTTATTTATTGCTCCGAAAAGAATGGATAATGATTATATTCGAGTACAAATTTTCAAAATGACAGACAAAGCGCCTTGGGGTGGAAATGAGGTTCGACGAACAAAAGATTTCAGGTTGATGAAAGATGAAAGGTATTATCATTCAGATTACTTTGTTCTATATGAAAAAGGGCGATATGTTATGCAAGTTTTTTCTATGGATGATTTGCAACACCCATTATCAATTGGGGACTTCTATGTTAAATAATATTGGTGTATAATTATTCTCAAGAAAGCATCCCAAGCAATAAAGAGGTAAGAGTATGAGCGAGATTTGTAAAAACTGGACGCAATGGCTAAAACAAAATCGTTTTGCAGGACAAACTCCGGAAATGATTGAACAGACTACAAAATGGTTGGAAGCTGTTAGAGACGTAATATTAGTTTATGCAGAAATTATGCCACATGAAACGGTTATTGATATTGGATGCGGAACTGGTTTGCTGGCTTTTAAAGCTCTTGAAATGCAAGAGTGTAAGGGTAATGTGATTTTTTCTGATAAGTTTCAAGATTGCTTAGATAACTGTAAAAAAATCTTGGATGCTTCTGGTGTAACTTCCGGTTATCAAATGTTGCAGTCCTCTTGCGAACATATCGCTTTACCTGAGAGCTCTGTTCATAAAGCTTTAATGCGTTCTGTTTTAGTACATATTGTTCATAAACAACCTGCAATAAGTGAAATTTATAGAATTCTAAAGCCCGGTGGAAAATTCTGTGCTTTTGAACCAATCATTCGTTCCAATACAAGATATTGGGAAATATTAGACCCTGTTTATATTGAAAAATATGAAGACTTTAAACGTGTAGAAAATGAAATAATGGAAAATCCGTTGGATTCTTTATGTAATTTTGATGAAGATTCATTGAAAATGAACTTAGAGATAGCAGGTTTTTCCGTTCCGGAAGTGAAAACACAGCAAGTAGCTTCAAAATACGTGGTTCAAGCCGGCATGGTTTCTGAATGGTTTAATAACCCGCCTTCTCCGGGACAACCTACAACGAAAGAAAGATATTTAAAATTCTTTGATGAAGCAACTGTTGATAAATACATGCAAGATGTTCAAAAATATTTAACAGGAAGAGAAATTAGTTTGAGAACTAATGCTGTATTTATTAACGCAACAAAATAGGGGTAAATGAGCAAAGGGGTAAAGGGGTAAAGGGGTAAATATAATAATAAACAATTTAAATCCTACCGGTTTAATCATAAGGGGAAATTTATGACAAAAAAACAAACTGCAATTATAATACCTGCACGATACGGCTCTTCGAGACTTGAAGGGAAACCGCTTTTAAAGGCTTGTGACAAACCTATTATCCAATGGGTTTGGGAAAAAGCGAAAGCTGTTCCTCATGTTGATAGAGTTATTATTGCTACGGATGATGAAAGAATTTTTAATGCGTGTAAAGAATTTGGCGCAGAAGTAGAAATGACTTCTACCGAGCATAAATCAGGAAGTGACAGAATTGCAGAGGTTGCAAAACGTCACCCTGAAATTGGTTACATCATTAATCTTCAAGGCGATGAACCATTAATTGAACAAGCTAACATAGAGCTTGTAATTAACGGAGTTCTATTTGATGAAAAAGCTGATATATCAACTCTTGTAAGAGAAATTAAAGATATTAAGGAAGCTGAAAATCCAAACCTTGTAAAATGCGTTTTTGATATGAATAATTATGCGATGTATTTCTCTCGTTCAAAAATTCCTTATGAGAGGAACATAGGTAAATCTAAGTTTTACGGTCATTTAGGAATATATGGATTCAAACGTGAAGCTTTATTTAAAATGACAGAGCTACCTCAAGCTCCTTATGAAATGTCAGAAAGCTTGGAACAACTCAGAGCCTTACAAAACGGAATGAAAATCAAAGTCGGAATTGTAGAAAATGTTCCTGTTGGAATCGATACAATGGAAGATTTTGAAAAATTCAAAGCAATGGTTGAGAAGTAGATATAAACCCTCGCCCCTTGCGGGAGAGGGTGTTACGAAGTGACGGGTGAGGGGTGATATGAACCTAAAAACACAAATTACGAAACTACATTATGATAAAAACGCTAAAGGTTTATTATTTAACCTTTTAAAGTTCTGTTCACTTTTTTACGGTATCGCTGTTGGCGCAAAGAACTTTTTATACGATAAAGGGATTATTAAACCTAAAAAAGTAGATGCATTTATAATATCTGTCGGTAATTTTACCACAGGAGGGGTTGGAAAAACCCCTGTTGTTGCGGAACTGGCACGCTATTTTGTAGATAAAGGAGAACGGGTTGCAATCGTTTCTCGTGGTTACGGCGGAAAATTAGATAACAAAAAAGTGAATGTAATTTCTGATGGAATTAACCTTTACTATAAAGCGGATATGGCTGGCGATGAGCCTTATTGGTTAGCAGTAAATCTTAATATGTGCGCGGTACTAACTTGTTCTAATCGCTACAAAGCTTGTCAGCATGCAATAAAAGAACTTGGAGTTACAAAAATTATTCTTGACGACGGATTCCAACATAGAAAACTACACAGAGATCTAAATATTGTACTTGTTGACTCGGAGAAGATGTTAGGAAATGAAAATTTACTTCCTGCAGGACCTCTTAGGGAAAAACCTGATTTTAATAGAGTAGATAAATTTATTCTGATTAGTAAAAATACAGACCATTCTAAAGCTGAGAAATTAGCCGGAATTCTGGAAAAGAAATATTTTAATAGATTAACCCCCTCCCCAACCCTCCCCCTAGGAGAGGGAGCTCATGTCTTTATTGGAAAAGTTGAACCGGATTATGTATATAATATTATCTCAGGTGAACACTTAGAAAAAGGTTGTGAAATTACCGCTTTGTCAGCAATTGGTCAGCCTGAGCAATTCTACGCTTTTTTAGAAAATGATTATAAAATCAAAGAAAAAATCTCTTTTGATGATCATCATCAGTATGTTTTATCCGATATTGAAAGCATAGAAGGTAATGTAATTACGACAGAGAAAGATGCAGTTAAACTGGCTCTTTTAGGCAAAACCAACATTTATGCTTTAAAGCTTAAAACTACGTTTGATACTAAAAAAATTGTGTTATAATATTTTCAAGAATAAAGTAGCCGGATAATCGCGCTTTAAAGAGACAGATTAAAGTTTGGAAGTTTATCTTTAAACAAGTCCGTCTGTAATAAAAAGTGAGGAAAGTCCGTGCATCCAAGGACAGACCGCCGGAGAAACTCCGGAC
>CAYSIO010000036.1:0-9039 GCA_964431115.1 uncultured Vampirovibrio sp. | reverse complement strand
CACACTAACCTTCTACACATGAGGAATTATTAAAAAAGATTCCAAACCCGACTTTTATAAGTGGGGTTTTTCTTTTATATAGCGTAGCTCGGAGTGGAGCGCCGGAGTCGCGTTTGCGAAGGCAAATGCGAGCAGGGCGCGGAACTTAACGTCAGCGCCGTTGCGGAATGAACGAAGTGAATGGAGCGGAGCAATCTATGATTGCACAGGCGCGAAATAGCGTAGCTCGGAGTGGAGCGCCGGAGTCGCGTTTGCGAAGGCAAATGCGAGCAGGGCGCGGAACTTAACGTCAGCGCCGTTGCGGAATGAACGAAGTGAATGGAGCGGAGCAATCTACAATCTACAAATCGCTTCAAAAATCCCCTCTGAAAAAGTCGGATGTGCAAAACATACTTCTTTTAATTTCTCAAGAGTAATGCCATGTTGCATTGCAATCAAAATCTGTTGAATTAGTGCAGAAGCTTCTTTGGAAACTATGTGCGCACCTACAATATAATCATTTTTCGAAATTATCTTAATAAATCCCTCTGTAGCATCATCACACCAAGATTTACCAAGCGCCGTTATCGGCAAAGTTATCTTTTTACAATCATCATCACAATCTTGTTCCCTCAACCCAACCCAAGCAATTTCAGGCTCACCGTATATAACTGAAGGGATTAAGTTTTTATCAATATGCCCTTCACCTGAAACAAGGTTAAAACCTTGTTTAATTGCATAATGTGCTAATTGGATTTCTCCCACAACATCACCAATCAAATCGACATCTTCGAAATCAAATTTTTCCGGTATTCGCCCTACTGCAGACAGAACAAAATCCGGTTCAATAATTTCTCCTGATTTCAGGAAGACTTTTCTTTCTTCTGCTTTAGAAATAGAATCTTCTAAATAAAATTTTATTTTTTTCTGTTTAAAAATTCTTTCTATACGTTTTGAGACTTCTACATCAGCCAACGGGATCAAGTGTTCTGCTAATTCAACAATTGAGACTTCGACTCCAAAATTTGAAAAAATACGAGCCCATTCGATACCGATAGCACCGGAACCAATTATCAAAACAGATTTTGGAAGCTTATCTAACTTCAAAACATCATCAGAATTTAAGATAAACTTTCCGTCAAATTCTAACCCTTTGAGCTCTCTGGGTTTTGCACCCGTCGCAACAATAATCTTATTAACCTTGAATTCTTCTACAGCTTGTATTGTATTTTTATCAACTATTTTCGCCCCAGCATAGACAACCTTTACACCCGAATTCTTGACTGCCAACTCTAAGGATTTTCGAATTTTTTCAACAGTTTTATCTCGTTTTTCTGCAACCTTAGAGAAATCAAAAGTTTTTATCTCAATATCTAATCCATAGTCAGCAGAATTTAAGACCTTATTATAAACTTCAGATGAATGCAATAAAGATTTTGTTGGAATACACCCTTTATTCAAACAAGTTCCCCCAAGAAACTCTTTTTCAAACAAAACAACATTAAACCCTCTTTGAGCCAGTAGCATCGCTGTAGTATACCCGGCAGGGCCGCCTCCTATAATTCCATAATCATAAAACATCACATATCCTCCGTTATGTGACAATTTTAACTTAAGTTTTATTTGAAATCAAATTAAATTCGCATGCCATATGATCTAAATGTTGGCTGAGGCGGTACAACAGACTTTTTCTCAATAGGTTTAACCGCTTTACTATTTTTAGAATTCAAATAATTTTTTTGCATATCAGCAGCCATGTAATTTCTTACTACTGGGGTTATAATATTTGAAGAAAGAATTCCTGCTCCTATTGTAGCAGCTGTAGTTCCGAAATTTTTACAAGCATAGTAGCTTTTATCAGGAAATAAATGATCTTGTTTTAAGACTTTGTCTAAACTAAAGTCCAATTTACCAATTTTATCAGCATACAAATCCTTATGCTTCTTTAAATAATTTCTTACAGACTTAGGTGCAAACTTACCGGTAGAAAAGAGTTTTGAAACAGTACTTTTTGCGAATTGAGTAACCAAGAAAAAAGACCCTATATTAACCGCAGCATCAGCAAATTCTTGCGGAATAAGAAAACTTTTTTGCTCTTTTGAAAGTTCCGGATTAAATAATACAGCACCAATCTGTGCAAGAGAAGAAAGAGTCCAACCTGCAACACCGGTCCATATAAGCATTTTAGAAGCGTCTTTTCTAAAATGCTCAGCTATCCAATTTAAAGCAGAATGAAGCGGATTAGCCATTTAACACCATCCTTTCTTCAGTCACTTTTTGCTCTTTTTGCTTAGTTCTTTTATTAAAATAATTCGTTAACCAAACAGTTAAAGGAGCATCAATGACAAAATTCGTTACGCACATTGCAAGAACAGCAAGGCTGGTTGCCAATGCATTGCGATAATTGCCCATAAATTCAGAATTTTTCAATAAATCACTAATGAACTTAGGTGTTATAAGAGATTTACTAAACCTTCCTTTGCCTTTAATATTAGTCATCTTATCAACCAATTCGTAGCAAGACCCTCTTACTACAATACCAACTCCTGTACCGACAAGAATTTTTGCTATAGTTCTGTTTCTTGATACTTCTCGCGTCTCTTTATCGACTTTATGATTATAATAATCAATAGCCGGTTGGGTAGTTAAAGCTGTAGCTCCCATAATTAAACGATTTATAGCCGGATGAGAAGCATTATTATTCCATTTTTTCCATCTCTGAATGTTTTTAGCAGAATCGTCAAAAGTCATTTCCGGTAAAGAATCAATAACTTTTTGTTTTAATTTATCAACGACATTTTTCCAGGTCCCCTTATTGTTTGGAACACCCGGCGGTTTACCCTGCATATTCACACTATAACTTATCGGCTGAATATTCATAACACTTCTACCCAAATAATTAAAAACTTTTTACTTACTAAAATTGACAAAAAAACAGCTAATGTTACAAAAAATTTACAATAGAAGCATGGCTAATTTTATTAAGAATTCTTAAATCATAGAACAAAATATTTATTTGTGATAAAATTTAAGTGTACACTTTGGAGTGGATAGTTGCTAAGTCTGTTTAATATAAAAAGATTTATAATTTTAATACTGGCACCGGTTATATATTTTGTGCCAAATTTGTCTTTTGCGGTGGAAGAAATTACTGAAAAAGAAGTAATGGAAGCTCCAATTGATGTTGAGAAAAAATCTGAAGATTCCGGCTATATAAATGACATTGAAATTCTTGGAGCAAATATTATAAAGCCTGATTTTATTCTAACAAAAATGTCACTCAAAAAAGGCGATTTGTATGACAAAGAACGGATGCAACAAGACTTAAAAGCTATCTATAAATTAGGTTATTTTACCGAAAGAATGAAAGCTGTTCCGATTAAAAATGAAAACGGAACAATATCATTAAAAATCATTTTAGAAGAAAATATTCCTGTAACAGACTTTACAATCGAAGGTAATACCGTAGTAGCAACAGAAGAGTTAATGCAATATCTTCTACCTTTAAAAGGCAAGCCCCAGAACATTAGCGCGATTAATGCCGCTATGGAAAAAATAAATGAATGTTATTACTCAAAAGGTTATATTCTTTCAAAAATAGATTCAATTTATGATGATCCTGACGGAACTTTAAACTTAAGTATTACGGAAGGTAAAATTAACAAAATATTAATTACGGGTAATGAAAAGACAAAAGAATATGTTATTGAACGCAACATAATGACTGAACCCGGAACAGTTTACAATGAGAACATTGTAAAACAGGATTTGGTGAGATTATATTCGACCCAAGCTTTCAAAGATGTTAACAGGACAATTGAAGTTTCCGATGAAGATCCGGATCAATTTGATATCACAATAGAACTTAAAGAACAAAGAACAGCTGCTGTGTCTGTCGGTGGCGGATTAGACTCTGCAACAGGGGCATTCGGTTCTGTAGGTATTTCTGATAATAATTTCAGAGGAAAAAACCAAAGAGTATCGTTAACCGGTATGGTTGGTTCCGGTATCTTGATGAGCGACGCTTCAATTAAAAGCCATATGAATTACCATGCGGAATTAAGCTTCTTTGAACCGCATTTCTTAAATTCTGATAACTCGTTGATGAGCAAAATCTATTATAGAGATTTAGGAAGTTACACTATACCGTTAGCGATTGAGCGCAGAATTGGTTTTGAAAGCACTATCGCGCATAGGTTAAAAAATAATCCTAGAATGTCAGCAACATTCACCACAGGTATTGAACACATACATTTATCAGAAGGTGATAGCAACAGAATCGGGCAACTTTATAAACAACACGGACTAAATATTGCTGATCGGGCAAAACAACTTGACGGTGGTTTGTTCTTCAGGCTTGCACCAGGCCTAACATATGATTCCAGAGATGCCATTATAAATCCTCGTCACGGTGCAATAGCTTCAATGAGATATGAAGAGGCTTTCGGTCTTGATGAATTCGGTAAAACAAACGGCAGATTACAAGGTATGGCTAAACGTTACTTCCCTGTTGGTAAGAAATCTTCATTCTCTCTAACAGCAAGAGGCGGTCTAAAAGTTCACGGTTCAGATATGCCTGAAATTATGGCATACAGACTTGGTGGTCCTTATACAATCAGAGGATACAGAGTTAACGGTGTCGGTACCGGTACTTCTTTCATAATGGGTTCTGCTGAACTTGCAACACCTATACCTTTTGTTGATAGATTAAAAATCAATTTCTTACATAATTTAAGAATTACTTTCTGGGTTGATGCCGGTAAGGTCTTCGACCCAACAATTGCAAGCACCTTATATAGCAGACCAAATCAAGCAATCACTGCTGGTATGGGCTTAAAGATAAATATTCCGGGAGTCGGACCGTTATCAGTTGACTATGGTTTCCCACTTACCAACTGTGGACCTAACGGTTCCGAAAACGGTTATTTCACATTTGGCGTCGGCGATATGATGTACTAAACTATTATTAATAATAAAAATATAGGAGGTTTTTATGAAAAGATTCAAACTTGGGCTTATTTTATTAGCATTTGTTGCAATGACAGGTGTTGCTAATGCTGGTGGTGTTGGCTATATTGACTACTTAAAAGTTATTGACAATTATGATTATGCAAAAAAAGCCATTAAAGAAGTTGATGCAAAAGGCTTAGAAATGCAACAATATTTGGTTGACAAAGAAAAAGAATATAAGGCTCTTGATACTCCATTAAAAAAACAAACTTTTGAACAAAAAACAGCTCAAGAGTTCAAAGCTAAAGAACAAGCTTACATTACATTAAAAAACAAAAGAGAACAAGAAGTCTATAACAAGATTCGTGAAGCAGCAAAGGCTGTAATGGTTGAACACAAACTTGATGCTGTAATGAACCAGAAAGATGTTTTTGTTGGCGGACTTGACATTACAGATATGGTAATCAATAAATTGAAAGGCTTAAAATAAATATGAGAATTGTTGACCTTATCGAAAAGAAAAAACACGGTAAAACTCTTTCTAAAGAAGAAATTAATTTTTTAATCAATTCTTTAATGGACGAGACAGCGCATGATTATCAGCTTTCAGCTTGGTTAATGGCAGTTTATTTCAAAGGTTTAACCGAAGAAGAAACAGCTTATTTGACAGAAGCAATGATTAACTCCGGCGAAGTTATTAACTTTGGGGATTTAACGGATTCGATTGTTGATAAACACTCTACCGGCGGCGTCGGAGATAAGGTCACAATAACTCTTATACCTTTATTAGCTGCAGCCGGCGTTCCGGTTGCAAAGCTTTCCGGAAGGGGGCTAGGACATACCGGAGGTACTATTGATAAATTAGAATCAATTCCGGGATTTAACACTCAATTAAACATTTCTGAATTAATTGAACAAGTTAAGAAAATCAATGTCGCAATAGGTGCTCAGACTCAAAACCTTACACCTGCTGACGGTAAGCTTTATGCATTAAGAGATGTTACCGCAACTGTTGATAGCATGCCACTTATAGCATCTTCTGTTGTTTCTAAAAAAATAGCATCCGGTGCTAAAAATATCATTCTTGATGTTAAATACGGTTCCGGCGCTTTTATGAAAACTCCCGAAGATGCCGTTGAGTTATCAAAATTGATGGTTAATATCGGAAAAATATTGAACAAATCTATAACAGCAGTCATTACATCAATGGAAGAACCTTTAGGTAGAGCTGTGGGAAACTCTTTAGAAATAATTGAATCTATAGAATTTCTAAAAGGAAATCTAAAAACCGGTGATGTCGCAGAACTTACTTATTCTTTTGCAGCAATTGCACTGTTACAGTTAGGTAAATTTAATACTCAAAACGAAGCTAAAGAATACCTTAAAGAAATAGTTGAAAGCGGAAAAGCGCTTGAAAAATTTAAAGAGCTTATAACAGCACAAGGTGGCAATCCTGAAATCGTTGACAACTACGACTTATTTGATCTTCCAAACTATAAAGTAGAATATGAGTCTAAAAAAGACGGTTATGTGCACAATATAGACGCATATAAGATTGCTTACGGTTGTAAAATACTTGGTGCGGGACGTGACAGAAAAACAGATCCTATTGATTATAGCGTAGGTATTTATTTAAACAAAAAAAGCGGAGAATGGGTAAATAAAGGAGACATTCTTTATACAATTTATTCAAATGATACAGATAAAACCAATATTGCTCAAAAATATTGCGATGAGGCTTTTGCAATTAATGAAACTAAACCTGCGCATAACAATATGATTTACAAAATTATTAGAGTTCAAGAAGAGGATGAAGATGTTTAGTAAAAAAATGCAGTATGTAATAAAATCAGTTCCAACGGATGATAAACAAGCTCTTGAAAATTTGCTCAACGAGATGTCTGAACAGGGTTGGGAATTATATACAATGCATGAAATTGAAACCGATAATTCTTTCGATTTCAACTGTATTTTTGCGAGACAAAAACAAGATGAAGATCCTGCTGATTTAGATGAGATTGTAAATGTTACCAGCTTTAAATCCAGAATGGAAAAAATGCTTGCGGCACCTACAACCCCTTATGCAACCTGCAAAGAAATACAATTAAAAATATCAAACCAAAAAGATAGAATTAAAAGAATTAAAGACGAATTAGAAAACGACAGGCTTTCTATTGATGAAAAAAACAGGCTTAATTCGCAAATGTCTGATGAACTTCGACAGCTTGATGCATTAAAACAAGCACTTGTTAACGAAATTTCTCCGGAAAAAATGTATTCTTCCATAAAAGAAGAAAAATTTGTAATAAGCTTATCCGAAGAAATATTGGATTTAGTTGCTCTGGAATATAACGAAGGACTTTTGTCCGAAACCGTTAAAATTCGTCAAAAACTAACTGATGAATTAGGATATGTAATCCCTCATATACATTTCCATAACGATGATAACTTAAATCAAAATGAATTTGCTATTAAACTTCACGATATTGATGTATTCAAAGGACTTGTTTTTCCTGACTGCAAAGCTTATTACAAAGATGAGCTAAAAGGATATAATATTTCCGATGAAGATATCGTAGTGGTCGACAATATTACCGGTAAAAAACTCGTATGGATAAACAAAGAAAAAACTCGTGATTTCTGGATTAGAGGTTTGAGCGCTATAGAATATATAGGTCAGGCAATAGAATACATTTCTATAAAAGAAGTCTCAGACATAATGGATTATAACGATATCAACAACTATGTAGAGATTGTCCTCAAAAATAATTCCTTCTTGGTTGACAATGTCATTCCTGAATTTATAACGGTTGCAGACCTAAAATATCTACTAACTTGTTTAATCAGAGAACGTGTATCAATTAAAAATATAGTTTATTTATTTGAAAAAATAAATGACTATGCAAACGAGCCTACAAAAGAGGATTTATTGGATAAAGTTCGTCTTGCGTTTTCAAAGCTTATTATAAAAGACCTCGCTAAAGATAGTGAAATAAAAGTTATTGAATTCTCTGATGATACATTAGAAAAAGTCGACGCTTTCTTTGAATCAGAAGACGGAGAAAATATTATAAGAATTGAAGCAACTGATGTTCAAGAAATCGCTAACAAGATTTGTAAACTTGCTAAATCTAAAAAACTAGAAACTCCTATTCTTGCAGTTCCAATGGATTTACGTCATATGTGCTTTGTAATTCTATCAGAATTCGTACCAAATCTAAGAGTTGTTGCTTGTGAAGAATTGGTTAGCGATTATAATATCAAATTTGTGGGCAAAGTGTAAAAGCTAGAACATCTTCATCCCTGATTTTTCGATTAAATCCGGTAAAGCTTGTTCTAATTCACCGCCGAATATTTTTTCAAATTTTTCTTTTGAAAGTTCTGCATTGAGTTCAAATATTGGAACTTCTTCTGTTGCCAAAGCATTAATAGAAAGTTGTACCTTTTTCCCACAATCATTAAATTTTAACCCTTTTGGCAAATTAGCTGATAGGTTTGGGATATCCTTTGTTCCTTGACTTTTTAGATTAAAAATTCCAAAGAAATTTAGTCTAAAGTCTTCGCATATGCAGTCCACATGTGCAGTTAGTTTTTTATTAAATGTTATAAATGAGTATATAGAATTGGCAAAAACTCCATTCTTATCACTTGTGGTTGTTTCAATTAGTGTTGTTTTATTATCTTCACTTATAGCATTGTGTTCAAGAGTCACTTTCTTTGTTGCTTCTCCAGAGCCTGCACGTGGAAAATACTTTTTATGTATTTCTCTTAGTAAATTTCTAAAACCTTCTACATCAACAGCTTGCCCTTTTCTGACTGTAAAACTGAGCGTATCAACAATTGTAGTATCTTTGAGATTCATTGTTAAACTAGCAGATTTACCGGCTTTAATTGTTTTCATATATTGCTTATATGCCAGAAAATTCTCTTCTCCCATTTTTCTGGCAATTGGCAACACTTTTGCTATTGACATAAAAGTTCTCCCTACCCGATTAATATTTTGTTAACAGATTATAACATCAACAATAAATCAGAACAAGAGTTATTAATACATCTTACATAATATTTATTATCACCCCTATCTCTCCGTTGGAGAGATAAGAATTTCTT
>CAYSIO010000035.1:0-9064 GCA_964431115.1 uncultured Vampirovibrio sp. | reverse complement strand
CTTTGAACTTCTGACGGCAGCTGATAATCTATTTCTTGCAATTGATTCTTAACGTTAAGCAAGTTTACTTCTTTATTAGAACCGGGCTTAAAATGCAGTGTTAACTGGTAATATCCGTCTTGACAATCCGAAGTCATATAGGATAGATTTTCTATACCGGTCATACTTGATTCAATGATATTTGCAACGGTTGTCTCCATTATTGAAGCACTTGCTCCGTTATATTCGGTAGACACAAAAACCTGAGGAGAGCTTGTATCAGGATAAATTTCTTGAGGCAAGGATTTCATTGCCAAATATCCTAATATCATAATAAGCAATGATAATACTACAGCTACCCTTGTCTTCTTTATGAAAAAATACCAGTCTTTTTTATTTTTGGAATTTGTAAATTTCATCTATATCTTTCTAATTAATATCAGTTTTTGTTTCGTTTATAACCCTATTCTCTGTTTCTATATATGTATTAGATTTGATTATTACTGCGTCGTTTTCAGTAAGTCCTGACTCTACAATCCATTGATTATCCATACTACCGGCAACTTCTAAGTTCTTCTTAGCGGTTTTACCGTTTACGGCAGTCCATACATAATACCCGTTCAAAGCATCCCCTCTGACAACCGATTGCGGAACCAAAATACGTTTTACCGGAGTTGCGGAAGTTACAATAACTTTCACAAAATCACCCGGAATCAGCAAGTTTTCAGGGTTGTCAAATTTTGCTTTTAAAGCCAAAGATGCCGCTTCTGATGAAACATAGTTGTTTGAGAATATAATCTTTCCGACACGTTTGTATTTGCTGTCATCTGAAAGAATCAATTCCACTTTGGCATTAGAAATATCTAATTTTCCGTTATTATCATGTTTCATTCTTATTACATCGGAACTTTTCATGCTGAAACTGACTAGAATCGGTGTTGTTTTAGCTATATTCACCAACGGACCGGATGACAATGTAACAAAATTACCGTCACTCAAAGATATTGCACCGGCTTTTCCTGAAAGGGGTGAATAAATATTTGTGTAGCTAAGATTCAATCTGGCTCTTGCTAAAGATTGTTGCACCTCATCTAATGAAGCTTTACTGCTTGCAGCCTGCGCAACCATTTGGTCGAAATCTGAACGGCTTATAAAATTTTCTTTTACAAGTTCTTTCCCTCTATCAAGTTCTTGCAATGCGTTTTTGTAAAAGGCTTGAGCTTGTGCTACGGAAGCTTCTGAAGCCCTGACGGCTATCGCATATTCTTCCGGTTCAATTTGGAACAAAAGTTGCCCTTTATTAACCGATTGACCTTCTTTTATGAAAGTTTTCTGTAAATAACCTTCGACTCTTGCGACAACGTCAACCGATGATTCCGGAAGAATTTCTCCGGTTGATTCACTTTTTGTGTAAATATCGACAGGAGAATATTTTTTTACCGTAACAATTAAATTTCTGCTCTCAGAATCATTATCTGATACAAAGAAATAATCCTTTAGACCGTGATAAGTCAAAGGTAAAGCAACCAGAAAAAATAAAAAAGCAAAGAAAAGAACGATTTTTTGTATAACCTTATCGTCTGGCTTTTCTAAATCAACTTTTATCTTTTTATTCTGAAGATTATCGTTCTTATCATAAGATTCAAGCGATTCTTCATTATAAATAGTGCCGATAAACTCATCTCTTTGCAAATCTTCTAATTTAATCTCTTCCTGTTCCACCTTTATTTTAGGTAAATCCCCGTCCCAATTCTCATTCATACACAAAAGCCTTTATATATTAATTCCGGAAACATGGTAACATAAAATATTTTTTTTTACAAAAAAACGAGAGCAGATTTAATCAGCTCTCGCTTTACATATTTTAATTATTCAATTAATCAGGGATTCTTAATTGAAATCCTGTTATAACCCCATCTTTACATTGAACTGTATGATGAGCACCTGATTTCTCAAGTTTTTTTAAAGATTTTCTAAGCTTTCTTTGTGCTCTGTTTTCTTGTCTCTTAGCTTGATCTGCTACAAATTCACCCATTTCTAAATTGAAAAATTCCATAAAGTTCCTGCCTTTCTTTTTTTTTACTAAAAAAATCTACTCTTTACGATTTCTATAACGGCATATTTTTTTAAAACTTTAGGGGTAAATATTTTGAAAATATATTTAAATCACCTTAAAACACATACAAACATTAGCTTCCGGTTGTCAAAAAACTCGTCTTTACAATTTGTAACAATAGGTAATTTTGTTAAGTTATTTTAAGAAGTTATAACTCTTAAGTATCTACATATTAAAAATAGTTAAAGCCCTATTTACTGAATTTTTTCATTGTAATATAATATAAACTATATAAAAGGAAAGAGTGAGAAGGTATGAAAGAACAAAAAATTGCAGTTATTGGTTTTGGGATGTGGGGAAAAAACATTGTGCGTAATTTCTATAACCTCAATGTTTTAGATATTGTATGTGATCTTGATGAAGAAGTTCACAAGACGATTAAGGAACAATTCCCTGGAGTCAAAGTTACAAAAGATTTAAATGATATTATTAATGATGAGACTATTACAGGTGTTGCGGTAGTAACTCCTAGTCATACTCACTTCAAGATTGTAAAAGCAATGCTTGAAGCAGGCAAAAATGTTTATGTTGAAAAACCTATTTCAACTGTTGCAGAAGAAGCTCGTGTTCTTACAGAGCTTGCTGACGAAAAAGGTTTAGTACTTATGGTAGGTCACTTACTTCTTTATCACCCAGCAGTTAATCGTTTAAAAATGCTTATTGAAGAAGGTGTTTTAGGAGAGTTAGTTTACGCACAAAGCGATAGATTGAATGTTAATTATCATAAAAATGACAGAAGTGTTATGTGGGACTTAGCTCCGCATGATGTTTCAATGATAGCTTATGCAACAGGAAAAGAGCCAGTAAGAGTAATCTCTGCAGTTGGTTGCTCTTCTGACAGAAATGAAATCAAGGATATTACACACTTAACTATTGAATTTGAAGGCGGTATGATTGGTCAAATTTCAGATAGTTGGATTACACCTCAAAAACACGTTACATTGCTTGTTAGAGGTACAAAAGCAACAGCAATCTTTGATGATACTTTACCTGCAAATAAATTAAAAGTTTATGATAACTTCATCCCTGCAAATACTCAGGATTATCCGCTTGATTATCTCGAAATTGAGCCACTTAAACTTGAATGCCAACATTTTGTAAATTGTTGTGCATCCGGACAAAAAGCTCGTTCAGACGGAGAAAACGGATACACTGTAACTAAGATTTTGGAAGAGGCTGAAAAATTAATGCTTGGCGCAGAGTTAGAAAAGCTTAACCAAAAAGACTTCGCACTTTCAAGAATGAAGGGCTAGGGTGAGTAAACATAGGGGTAAATAATAGGGGTAAATAAATATTCTTATTAAATGTAGTAACGGGGTTGGTTGACACCTCACCCAACCCTCTCCTCAAGGAGAGGGAGAAATAATAACCAAACAGCACAAACCCGCTGGAAATATGTTCCAAAGGAACTCTTGGAATTATAATATAAGTCAGTAGTAGAAACGGGATGAGTTCCGCCCAAAGGTTGTAAAAGATGGCAAATTTTATTTCAATATTTAGAATATTCGTAATGTTTTATGCGGCGTATTTAATCTATGCTTGCGAAGGCGATACTATTGCTTATATTTGGGCATTAGTCTTAACAATTATTGCATTTGCATTGGACGGTGTTGACGGATATGTCGCAAGAAAATTCAACGAAGAATCAAAATTTGGTGCTCTTCTGGATATTATGGGAGACAGAATTGTTGAGAATACTTATTGGATATTATTTGCTGTTATGGGCTGGATAAATATTTTATTCCCGCTTATTGCTATCACAAGAGGGTTTGTAACAGATACTATAAGAAGCGCAGCTATGGAACAAGGCTTGACACCTTTTGGTATGCAAGTTAATCCTATTTGCAAATTCATTACCGGTTCCAGATTTATGAGAATAAGCTATGCAGTTGCTAAGGTTGTTGCATTTGTTCTAATCGTTGCAGCAAAAATTCCTGTGTGTCCCCACGCAGATTTAATCTGGACAATCGGCTATTGGTCAGCTGTATTTGCAATAGTATTCTGTGTTGTGAGAGGCTTACCTGTTGTAATTGAAGCTAAATACCTTTTTGAAAAGAAATAATTATGGCTAAACTAAATATTGTTTTATATGAACCGGAAATCCCGCAAAACACAGGCAATATTGCAAGACTTTGCGCCTGTACGGGAGCTTCTTTGTACTTGGTTGGAAAATTAGGTTTTGCGTTGACCGATAAATACACAAAGCGAGCAGGGTTAGACTATTGGGATAGTGTTGATTTGCATAAAATTAATACAATGGATGAATTGTTAGAAGCTAATCCTAATGCTAATTTTTATTACCTAACAACAAAAACAAAACGAAAATACACAGAAATCGAATTCAAAGACGGAGATTTTATTGTCTTCGGCCCGGAATCAAGAGGGCTTCCTGCAGAGTACGTTACGGCTGAGACTGCGTTAACAATTCCGATGAAAGAAGGGCAAAGAAGTTTGAATCTTTCTAACTCTGTAGCAATAGTAGCTTATGAACATATAAGACAATTGGGTCTGTAAAAATCATGCCAGAATTTAAAATGCCAACAAGAAAACAAAATTCTAATAAAGGGACTTTTGGTAAAGTCTTGAATATTTGCGGTTCTGAAAACTACATTGGTGCAGCATATTTATCGACAGTAAGCTCTTTAAAAGTAGGCGCAGGCTTTTCAGCATTAGCATCGACTAAAGATGTAATAGCATCCGTTTCAGCTATATTACCGGAAGCGGTCTATATTAATCGTAAAGATTGCTTAACAAAACTTAATAATTTTACCACTGTTTTGATAGGTTGCGGTTTAGGGGTAAACCTCCTTTCCTGTAGGCTTTTTAGACAAGTGATTAATAAGTTACAAAAAGAAACCTCTCCTATCGTTATTGATGCTGACGGACTAAATATATTAGCAAAACACCCTTGCAAGCTTCCGCGAAACACGATTATAACGCCTCATCCGCTTGAAGCATCAAGGTTATTGGATTGTACTTTGGAAGAAGTTTTGTCAGATTTAGAGGGCTCTGCCAAAAAACTCTGCGAAAAATATAATTGTATTACTGTTTTAAAAACTCATGAAACAATTGTATGTGATAAAGATTTTAGTATTTACATAAACAGACTCGGGAATTCAGCTCTGGCAAAAGCCGGTTCAGGAGATGTTTTAGCAGGCATTATCGCAGGTCTTTTAGCGCAGAATGTTTCACCTTTTGAAGCCGCAAAACTTGGAGTTTATTTGCATTCCAGAACAGGTGAGATTGCATCAGAAGAATTGACTGAATACTCTGTTTTAGCTTCTGATCTTCCAAAATATTTACATAAAGCCATAGCAGAGCTTCTGTAAGATTTACCCCTATTGCTCAAAGGTTATTCTACCGGTTTGGTTAATAACGATTGGTCGGTTAAGCTCTTTAATGTACTGACAAGTCATTACATCTTTGTCGTAAGGATAGATTTCTAAGCAATCTTCCGCAGGAGCCATTATAGGGAAGTCCGCCCCGTGTGACATAATAAATTCGTCAGTTACGAATTTATACATTTTATCTGCTCTTGGGTTGTTGATATCTATTGAAATCACTTTTCCGTCATTATCGATAAAATTCATAAATGTGAGAATTTTCTTTTCAGGATTTACACCATATGTAAGTCCTGACACAGCTAAAAGACCCGGTTTGTAGCTTGTAGGATTGTCATATGTTGCTTTAATTATGCCTTTGAACATATCTACAATAGCTTTTTCTGAGACCATAGCTACTGAAATTCTGTCAAAAAATGGAGCTATGTCTTTAATATCGCTTGAATTTATTTGACCAACGTGGAAGAAGTTTCTTATACCTGCGTTGTTCCAAACAGCGATTTCGGATTTTGTAATATGTTTCATTGCATCACAAACAAAGTTTGCGTGAGGGTTTTCTTGGATTAATGATGTTGGAGGCGCCGGAGCTTCTTTAATTACACCAACAACTTCCGGATGACCCAGAATATCATTAAAGACATATTCATTGATCATATTTTTACTGAATAATCTTGTTTCAGCAACGTTGTTTTGAGCTTTTGTTAAAACTCCGTTTTTATCAAAAGTCAGATTTAGCTCTCCAAAATAGTTTCCGTCTTTGCCTGCTTGAGTAATTACGACAGGCTCACCGGATTTTGAATAACGAAGATTTTCGCCTTCTTTGATGTCTTTAATTAGTTCGTGAGTATGACCACCGATAATAACATCAATACCGCTTGTTTTATCAGCTACCATTTGATCTTTCTTATAACCTAAGTGGGAAAGTAAGAAGATTTTATTAATACCTTTTTCTCGGAGTTCATCAACTTCTTCTTGGATATCTTCTATAGTATCTTTTAAATCATCCACGTGACAATCTTTGTGGTACAAAGGGTGAGTTGTTCTGTCGAACATGTCAATAGGTGATGCGCCTACAAGTCCGATTTTTTCACCCTTAACTTCTACGATAGCAGAACTGTCAAGCTCTTCATCAAGAGCTGCTCTGCCATATTCATCCAGATTGTCTTCTAACTCTTCCCAATCCTCGTCTTTTTTAAAGTTTGCTGAGAGAATCTTTGCATCAGTTGCTTTTAAGTTTTCTATAAAATCTGCTTGGGTTGTATCTAATTCGTGGTTACCAAAAGCAGAAGCTTTGATTCCTGCAATGTTTAAGAACTTAGCAGTTGCTTTATGGACTGCAGTATTTTTTTCATCACCGATATCATTATCGCCTGCAGAGAGCTTCAGGTCACCTTTTATACCGGAAAGAATACGCATCATATTATTAATTTGACCGTGCGTATCGTTGATATATCCAACGGACATTTCAAAAGTATCATTCGGAATTGCAGGGGTTTTTGCTTGTTGATTTTTTAAAGACTTGTTTTCGTTACTTCTAAAAGTAATTTTGGGTATGTTGATATTAAGATTTTGTACTTTGAAATTCATATCGATTCCTTTATGTTAATATCAACACTCCTCAAAATAAAATTTGCTACTCGAGAAGAAATATTTACAATAATTTACATCGATAGACATGTCAGCGCCTTTCTGAGTATTTCTTCCGGATTAGAGTCGTCTTCAACAGTAGAAATCACGCGAGCAAGAGCATCTTCGATTTCTTTGTTCTCATAACCAAGCGATAACATAATTGATTGAGCATCACACATAGCTTGGTTTTGAGGAAGCGTTGTTGTCGTTCTCGGTAATTCTGTTTTCATCAACTTGTCTTTAAGCTCAAGTATTATTTTTTGTGCAAGCTTTGGTCCGACACCTTTAGCACGAGTAAGCTCTTTGAAGTTTCCGTCGATTACGAACGAAATTAAATCACAAGCATCAAACTCGTTAAGAAGTGCAATTGCCATTTTTGCGCCAACGCCGGAAACAGAAAGAAGGATTTGGAATATATCTCTAGTTTCTTTATTAGAAAAGCCGAAGAGGCTCATAGAGTCTTCTCTGTGGATAAGTGAAACATAGAATTTTGTAGAAATTTCACAATCACAGATAGCAAGATTCATAAAATCACGCTCAGTTACCTCTAAAAGATATCCGACTCCGGCCACTTCAATAGTGACAAAAGTTCCTTTGGCAGTTTTTCGTTTATCTGTCGGTATCCCTTTTAAATAGTCGTACATCCTTAACCCCTCTAAGGTCATTGTAGCATAAAAGATAGGCTTTTTTCATGCTTGCATAAAAATTTTAACAACCCCCTTTACATTTAATTTTGTTTTATGTAAGATAGATTTTGTCACCAATTGAATAACTTTGGAGGAGTGCCAGAGCGGTTGATTGGAGCGGTCTTGAAAACCGTCGTACGTGCGAGCGTACCGTGGGTTCGAATCCCACCTCCTCCTCCATTTAAGTCCCGAAAGGGACTTTTTTGCTGGTTGTTATAACCTATCAGGACATTTGTGATGGGAGTTTTGTAGAAAGAGTGCCAAGTTTAGGGCGAATGAGGCTGATTAATAGTGTTGATATTTGAAGGTGTATTTTTGCACTTTTATCCCTTTTCTTGCTGTATTGTAACGGGACTTCTGCGAAATAACAGTTCAAATGCGAATTGGGCATAAAGAGGCTTGTTGTTTAAGTCGTAGCGGTCGGAAGTGTTCCAAAATTCGCATTTCAAATGTACTAATAAGTCCTTGAGCTGTCGGATAGTGTCCGAACTTGGATTTTTGCTTATAAGTTAACAATGGCAGTCGTTAGCACCAAATTTGAGTTTGTAACACTTCAAATGCGAATTTTGGAACAGGACTTTTGAAAAAATCAACACAAAACAACATATTTTATTCAAATAAATAATTCTTAGAGTTAATTTGTTCTCGTACACAAAAAAGGAGAATAAATTATGAAATTTGTAGAGCCAATCAGAGATTTAAACGATATTGAAAAAATCAAAAATTACTTAATAAGTTGGCGTTTTCGAGATTTTATGATGTTTATAATGGGCATAAACATTGGACTTTGGATATCAGACTTATTAAGCCTAAAAGTCAAAGACGTTATGGATAGTAAATATGTAGAATTAAAAGAGGGAAAGACTGGTAAGTACAAGCGTTTCCCTCTTTCTGATTCTTACAAGTGGTATTTAAAAGAATATATTGTCGGTATGAATCCTGAAGATTGGTTATTTCAAAGCCAAAGAGGTGTTAATCAGCCATTAACGAGAATTCAGGCTTATAGAATCTTTAATCGTGTTTGCGAAAAGTTAGAAATTAAAGTGAATATTGGAACTCATACCCTCAGAAAAACCTTTGGCTACCATTTTTATAAAAAAACAAAAGACATCGCACTACTGCAAAGAATATTCAATCACTCAACTCCTGCTGTAACCCTTAGATATATTGGGATTAGTCAAGAAGTTATTGATGAATGTTTGCTTGCGTTTAATTTATAATTTTATAAAAAATCAATATGTTACATAGTAAGTAACACAATTGGAATTGTGTTACATTTTAAGCGTTTTCATGCTACAAATAATAGGGTTAAA
>CAYSIO010000034.1:0-9101 GCA_964431115.1 uncultured Vampirovibrio sp. | reverse complement strand
TTCCCCTATTGGATTCATTATTTATAATGTAACACAAAATATTAAAAAATAATCAAAATATTTCGTGATGTAAAGATTTGATTTAAAAGCTTAATATTCTTGTACAATTCTACCCGGCAAATGACTTTGTTGAATTGTATACAACAAAGCCTCTGCGCTATTTTTGTTCTTAAAAATGCCTACTTGTAAAGTATAATTATTTGAACCTATACACTTTACAATCGGATTTAGATTTGAGCCTGCTTCTACAATAATATCTTTGGCAACTTTTGCTTGCTCCGCTGACGTATATGCACCAATAAAAACTTTATAGACCGGATCTAATGGCTCTGATTTTATTGCATTAGCAACCATATCGTTTTCTTTTGTTGATTCAGTAAGTTTTTTCAAAGGTTCTTCCTCTGTTTTTTTTACATCTTCCGGATTTTTCATTAAGTCTGTAAATTTTCTGCCTTGATCCTCATCCTGAATCATTGCCAATCTACCGTCAACAATCTTCTTCATTTCTTCCAAATTATCAATTTCCGTTTCTTCTTGTTTATAGTCACCAATTGATACGTCAACAGCAGGAGTAAAAGATTTAATTAAAAAAGTAAACAATAAAAGCATTCCAAAAAATGAAATTACAAACAATTTCCAAAGAGCAAAATCTTTTGGTGTATTTTTTTTCATATATTTTTTGTAGGTACGAGCTGCCATTATATTACCCCTCGAACTTTAGTTGTTGCTAATTTTATATCTTCCAGTTCTTCTGCGTATCGTTTCATAACTTCTTGAGCAAACTCTTTTATATCTTCAATACCAAGCTCACTTTTTAAACCGGATGCTTTTACCGGAGCACCTTCTGATAAAATATTCAAACCTGTATGAATCAAAACTGAGGTTATAGATTTAGTTGCTATGGAAACAGATAATTTACGCCCGTTAATCATCAAATCATCTCCGTTACGCACTACAAAAACTCCTCTTTCTTCAAGAATTTCTTTGATAATACACATCAATAGTCTTTGTCTAAACACACCCTCAGATAGCTCTACTCCAAACTGTTCCGTAATAAAGCTAAGCATTAATTTGCTATATATCGGCTCATTATTAATAACGTCTTCAATATCAACCATTTCTGTTAATTTAACTTCACACTCGCCAATAAAAGCTACAATAGCATCACCTTGAATCTGAAAATTCTTATAAATCCAATGCGGTGTAAGTTGAGAACCAATATATTTTATTTCTTCGTCAATAAATTTTATTTTCATTATTCTTCAAACAACAATCTTACATATTCATTACAATTATTTTTCAGAAGTGCTCTTTTTAAATAGTGACAGGACTCACACTCTCCACAATGCTTCTCCCCTGAATTATAGCAACTTCTTACTAAATTAAGCGGCATCAAATTCTCCACCGCAATTCTAACTATATCATCCTTGTTATAATTAATCAAGGGGGCTATTACCTTCGGTTTTACTAATGTTGAAGTCTCAAAACACTTAGAGATTTGCGCTCTGAATTCTTCGGTATTATCCGGAAAAATTGCGCTTTCTTCTTTATTAGCCCCAAATAAGATATAATTATAATCATATGAATCACAAAACGCAGCAGCAATATTTAAAAATAATGCGTTTCTATTAGGAACCCAAACTGATTTTGCGCTATCAAGGGTTTCAAAACCAACATTTGGTACAGAATCATCCGAGACTAAACTTGTTTTTGTAATATCTTTTAGCCAATCTAATTTTATAACTTTGTGTTCTATTCCGTAATATTCACAAATCTTTTTAGACGTATTTATTTCTTCGTTAACCGCTTTTTGTCCATAATCAAAAGTTAATGCCAGTACTACATTATAATCAGTTTTTGCTATTGAATAGCCTAATGCAACAAGAGAATCAAGTCCTCCGGATAAAAGTATAATCGATTTATTTTTTTTATTGTTCATACTCTTCAATCAACTCCCTTGCCTCATTTTTTAAATATTCTGTATAAATCGGCAATTCTATAACTTCATCTAAAATATCTCTTCCTATAAGATTATATAGAGCAATAAGCGCATTCTTTTTTACTTCGTCATCTTCATCTTGCAAACAAGGTCTTATAAGCTCTATAGAATCCTCTTCATCACTATTCATTATCGCTTCTATTGCATTAATTCTAACGATAGGAGAAGAGTCCATTAGTGAAGATTTAAGGGCTCTAAGCACCTTTCTGTTATTAATATTCAACTTCCCTAATGCTTCTACTATTTTTTCTTTAAGAAAACTAAATTTGTCTAACAACCCTTGTTTTGATTCTAATATAGTAATTAGAGGCTCAATTGCACTTGTATCTCCAATAAGTCCAAGCGCAAACGTCGCGGACTCTTTTAGGTAAATAGATTTTTCCTCTTCGTCTTCTACAACATCAATTAGCGGTTTTACAGCAAAACGATCTCCAATGCGTCCTAATGCATCAGCGCAGGCTAAACGCACTCTGTAATGCTCTTGTTTATTATTTAGACAATCTAATAATATTGTCACAGTAGAAGTATCTTTGTAATTTGCAATTGCTTTTGTTGCTAAAACTCTTATATTTGTCAAAATTTCTTCATCTTCAGCCTGTTTTGTATTAAGAATTTCAAGCAAGATTGTAAGCGTAGAAGCTGCTCTATGTGCATCTGTAAATTTGATTACTTGCATAACAACTTCAGGGTCTTCAATATTTCTAAGGCAATAGTTATATATACTAATCAAATCAGACTCGTCATAAAACTCTTCTAAATTAGCGATATTTTTAATAATAACCTGTGAAGTTGCTTTCCCAACTCCACATTTATCTAATATAGCCCCAAAATCTAAAACTTCATTCTTCACACAATCAACATACAATAAAAAACTCTTTTTAGCAATTATAGTCTTATTTATAATGCTTTTTAATTTTAAGCTTTGTTAACATTTCTTAACAATGTTAATTAAAAAAGGCAATTTTTATAAGTAGATAAACTTTATATATACATAGACAGTTATATAAGGAGCTTCGCATGAAAGAAGAAGAATTAAATGCTACTATGTCCGTTATTGCAGACCCAATTAATAACGTATATAAGCTTAATTCAAGAAACGATATAGAAGAAATCCAAAGAATTTGCAGAATTTTTGCGATTTCTGAGAAACAAGGTAACAAGCATAAAATGCTGTCAATTAAGAATTTAGCGACATTCAGACTTGTTTTAAGTAATAATTAAAAATAGAAAAAGGAAATAAAGAAAAACGACCTAGATTTTTCAGGTCGTTTTTCTTTTGTAAAGTTTTGTAACAAATTATTCCTTTTGTGAAATTAGATAAAAAATATATACTTTATATAAATGTAAGATGAAACAAAAGGTATAAGAAGATGTCAAACACAGCAGCTTTATTAGGAACATTATTATGCACTAACGCCGATATAAACTATTATACTCAGCAGTCTATTTATTGGAATGCTAAGTACGAAGCTAATATGGCTAAGCTTGAAGAACAAGTTAAATACGAAGAAAATTGGTGTAAAGCTTATGACTCAGCAATGACAGCTGATAAAGATTATAAAGTTGGTGGCAAAACTTATGTTTATAAAGACTCTAATCCTTGTGAAGAGATGGCAGAAGCTTACGCCGATGCAAAAGTTCATCAATATGATGAAGAACTTTCAATGGAATTAGCAGATTTAGATATTGAATACGATACTATGAAATGTATGTATGATACTTTATTAGAAGAATTAAGAGCAAAACAAGAATCAGAAAAAAATGCAACTTCAACAGCAGCTCAAGACACTGGCTTATTGAATGCAGGCTAATAAATAAGGTCCTATTGATAAATTTTCGATGCATTATACATCAAAGAGGCAATTGTCATTGGACCTACCCCACCCGGTACCGGCGAGATAAAGCCGACAGACTCGGATACATAATCAAAGTCTACATCACCGGTAAGTTGACCGTTAGAATCTCTAAATATTCCGACGTCAACAATAACAGAATTATTCTTAACCATCTTACATCTTACTATTTTTTTACCTACCGCAGATATTACTATATCAGCGGTTTTTATTTTGTCTTCAATATCTTTGGTATAAGAATGGCAGTTGGTGACCGTTGCGTTGCGTTTTAATAGCATTTGTGTCATAGGTTTACCAACGATATTAGAACGTCCTATTACAACCGTGTCTGCACCTGCTAAGGGGATATTATATTCATCAAGTAACATAACAATCCCTTGCGGAGTCGCAGGATAAAAATATGGCTCTAAACCTATTGCTAAGCGTCCGACATTCTCAGGAGTAAAGCCGTCCACATCCTTTTTAGGATTAATTGCAGTAACAATTTTGTTTTTATCAATATGAACCGGTAATGGTAACTGGACTAAAACCCCCGTAACGGAAGAATCATAATTTAATTCTTCAATTTTTTTTAGTAATACATCTTCAGTTATTGACGAAGAATACTCTATGATTGTGGATTTTATACCAACTTTTTCAGCTGCTAATTTTTTATTTCGCACATAGATTTTACTGGCAGGATCCTCACCGACAAGAATGACCGCCAAATGAGGTTTTACAGTCATTAATTCAACTCTGGCTTTTACATCATCTAAGATTTTTTCAGCTACTTTTTTCCCATCCAATATTATCATCTAACAATTCTCCTGTGGTAAATTTAGCCTAAAATAAAGATTTTTAACAGCTTCTACTACTTTATCCGAATCTCTTGATATTGAACCTTTTGCTAAATTCTCGTCATTAGGAATTAATCCAAGAATCTCCATTCCTAAATCTTTAGCTAAATTATAGACTTCTGACATATCTTCGTTTTTTGCTTTATTAATAACAATCCCCATTTGACCACCTACTGCATACTTAGCAGAGTATTCATCAATCCTTTTAACTAAATTTATAGATTCTATTGTAGGATTAGCAACAATCAAAGCTAAATCAATATTTGTATCAACAAGCTGATTAAGGTATTTTAGATCAAACTCGCAGTCAAAAATTACAAAATCATACCTTTCAATAAGCTTTTGCAAAGCATCATTTAACTGACCGGTAATAGGACAACGACAGTCTTTTGAACCGGTAAACCAAGAAACTATAATATCAATATTCTCTTCAATAGGAATAACAATATCCTCAAGTGCCCACTCAACATATTCTTGTTTGGTCATTTGTTGTGGTATTCCTGTACGATACTCATGTTTACCGCTTCTTATCCCATAAATCGTATTTCTGATATCAAGTCCAAAAGTATGTCCCAATTCGCCTGATAAATCATTATCAAATAGCAAAATAGATTTTTCAGGATATTTCTCTCTTAATACATTTAAAAAAGCTTTTGTTATTGTAGTTTTTCCGCTACCACTTTTACCTGTTATTGCAATTTTTGTAGTCAAATCTTAATCCTCTTTTGAACTAATTTTAACATAAAAAACGGCTTGAAACAAAATGTTTCAAGCCGTATACTTTTCTCTCTTAATTATTCTTCATCTGAAGATTCTGTTTCCATTACTAACTCAGGAGAACCAAACATACCTTCAATTTCTTCTAAGATGGCAGAAGGTTTTCTTGCTTGATTTCTTTGAGCAGCTCTTTTTTGAGCTTCTCTATCACGTTCTTCACTTGCGAAAGATAAGTGATGGAAACCGGTACCTGCAGGAATTAGACGACCGATAATAACGTTTTCTTTCAAACCTCTTAACAAGTCTTTCTTACCGTCTACAGCTGCTTCTGTTAAGATTCTTGTAGTTTCTTGGAATGAAGCTGCTGAAATGAAGCTTTCAGTGTTCAATGAAGCTTTTGTAATACCTAGTAACATGTATTCACAAGTTGCTTCAGCTCCTTCGTGTTCACGAACGATTTTGTTTTCGTTTTCAAAGGTTTGAACTTCAACAAGCTCGCCCGGTAATAGGTTAGTATCACCTGAGTCAACAACACGAACTTTCTTTGTCATTTGACGTACAATAATTTCGATGTGTTTATCTGCGATTTCTACACCTTGTGAGCGGTATACACGTTGTACTTCATCTACTAAGTATTGTTGTGCTTCTTCCGGTCCGCAAAGTCTGATAACGTCATGCGGATTCAAAGGACCGCTTGTTAAAGGCTGACCTTTTTTAATTTTTTGTTTGTTTTGAACCACAATACTTGCATCAATTGCAAACTTGATTTCTGTTCTTGAACCTTCATCAGTTACCAAGAATAATCTAGGCATATCGTCTTCGATTTCGATTTCCGCAACACCATCAGCTTCTGCTAAAATAGCACAATCTTTTGGTTTTCTAGCTTCAAGAAGTTCTTCTACTCTTGGAAGACCTTGTACGATGTCGCCTGTTTTTTCTCTTTCAAATACTAATGTAGCAAGCATATCACCACGAAGAACCAAAGAGCCCTCTTCTACTTGTAACATAGTACCCGGGCTAATTAAGTAAGGACGCCCGTTTCTTATAGTTACAGACTTAGCTGAAACGTCAACAACCTTACCGGAAACAGGAGCTAATTCACCTGAAGAAGCAATTTCTGAATCAAGCTTAATGAAATCACCTTTTTTAACAGATGGTTTATTTTTAGTATCAACAACTGTTTCAAAATTAGCACAATTGATTAGAAGTCTTCTAGATTCTGTAACATCACCTTTAATAGAAGCCTCACCGTCATGGATAGCTAATACTTCAGTTTTTGCAACAGGTGTTTTTGGTTCAATAATGTCACCATTACCAACAAGAAGAGCAGTTTGTAAAGATGCGTTCATCTTTGAATTTCCTTCTTGTTCACGACGAACAATTAGAGTTTCAAGAACAACAATCTTTAATTCACCCTTAGCATCAAGTTCAACAAGACCTTTTAAGTGTGATAAGTAGCCTTGCATTTGAAGAACTAAGCTTGTTCTTGTTAATGTAGCACCGTCAAGGTTTCTAACTCTTGCACCATCTTTATATTGTAACTGAGTTACAGGAACAATATTAATTAATTCATCAGTTGTATCAAATTTGATAGAAACTTCTTTAGGTTCAATAAACATAGGTTGAACAGGTCTTACCAAAATTTGGATAGGTCTGTCTTCTAATGATTCTTCATCTAAAGCAGCTGTATCAATTTCTTCATCTAAGTCATCAATATCAAGATCATCAAAAGCCATTTCCATAATAGTAACAATTGATGTTTCTTTTGCTTTAACACCTTTAGCAATTGTTGTTCCAGCTTCTACAACAGCGCCTTCTTCAACTTTTAATTCAGAAACGCTAGGTAGAGTATGAACTTCTCCAGGTCTAATTGTTACTTCGTGGATAACTTCATTAAATTCTTTGAATTCAACAATACCGTCAATGTGACAGTAAACGTCTTTAACAACTTCTGTACCGGCAGTAACAAATGTACCGTTTTCAACCATTTTAAGAGTTGAATCTTTGTTAATTTGGTGAACTTCTTCAGGTACAAATACGATATTACCGGGTTTTGTAACGATTTGATTATCATCAACTTCAACGTCAATATATCTGATTTCACCGGAAGATGTAACAGCACATTCGTCATCTACTAATTCTGCAAGAATCATGCCGTTTTCAACAGTTGTATCAATCGGAGCTTTAACAATGTATTTTTCTCCGGATTTCTTAACTGTCCATAACTGTTCTTTCTTAGTTTGTTCGAAAGAAGCATTTGCAGGTGTTAAAGATGCAATAACGATTGTTATTTCTTTACCGTGTACAATTTTATTAATTTTATTTTTACCGGTACCAACAACTTCAACTTCTAAGTCTTCAGCATAACGAACTTCGCCGCCATGTTCTGAAATCATTAGAGTTTCAGCTAATTTATCACCTGCTTTAACTTTTTGTTCATCAGAAACTAGAACTTTTGAACCACCCGGTAAGTTGTAAACATCACCACCAATAATCCAAACAATACCGTTTTTATTAGCAGTTCTTGAAACGTTACCTTGTCTGTCTTTCTTTTCATCAGCAACAAAGTCTTCAAACAGAACCACACCCGGCATATCAGAATTAATATCTTTAGTAGCTTTTTCTGTTAAACGACCTGCATCGTTTGAAGATGGTTTGAATTCAGCAAGTTTGAAATCTTTTTCAACTTTTTGTCCGTCTTCAAAGAAAATAGTTGCACCGGCAGGAATGTGATAGGTTTGAGATTTCTTTCCTGAAGTAATTTCAATATCAGCTTCACAGATAGATACTCTAACAACATCCCCGTGACGAGTTCTAAGCTCTCTTGTTTTAATTTTTGAAGAAATAGTACCTGCAGCAGAAGCATTAATAGATCTTGTAGCTTCTTTAACACCTACCGCACCACCTGTGTGGAAGGTTCTCATTGTAAGCTGTGTACCAGGTTCTCCGATTGATTGAGCTGCAATAATACCGATTGCTTCACCTACATCTACTAATTTTTGAGTTGTAAGAGCCCAACCATAACATTTTTGACAAACACCATATTCAAGTCCACAAGTTAAACCTGATCTTACTTTTAATTCAGAAAGATTTAAGTGTGCAATCTTTTTAATATCATCTCTGTCCATAGTCGTATTTTTAGCAACTAAAACAGTTTTACCGTCTTCATCAAGAATATCCTGAGCAACTGTTCTACCTAACAATCTATCAATTAGAGGAACAATTACAGCATCGCCATCAGTAATAGGCTTCATGTTAATGTATTTATCACCACCACAATCTTCGTCACGGATGATAACATCTTGGGCAACGTCAACAAGACGTCTTGTTAAGTAACCAGAGTCAGCTGTTTTTAACGCTGTATCTACAAGACCTTTTCTTGCACCGTATGATGAAATGATGTATTCAGTAACTGATAGACCTTCTTTAAAGTTAGATGTAATCGGCAAGTCGATGATTTGACCTTGTGCGTCTGCCATCAAACCACGCATACCAACTAACTGAGATACCTGTGACAAGTTACCTCTCGCACCTGAGAATGCCATCATATATACTGGATTTAATTTATCGAAGTTTTCTACAACTTGCTCAGTTAATTTTGCTGTTGTTTCAGACCAGGTATCAATAACTTTTGTATATCTTTCAACTTCGGTAATTTCACCTTTTAGGTATCTGTGTGTTGATTTTTCAATCTCT
>CAYSIO010000033.1:512-9194 GCA_964431115.1 uncultured Vampirovibrio sp. | reverse complement strand
CCGAGCGTCAAGCGGAGCGACTAGCGAGGCTTAAGAGATTCGGCGTAGCCGAAAAGATTGAACGGCTGAGCGGGGTAAATATCCCGCGAAGACGTAGGAAACTGTGCGTGTTTTCTTTCTTTTCTTTGGTACTTTCTTTTGGTTTCTTTGATAGCATAAAGAAACAAAAGAAAGTACTTTAAGAAAATATGATTTGATTAAGAATAATCTTTCTATTGGGGGTAAAAACCTAACTTACGTTATCTAAGGTTTGAATTTAACAAAATAAATATTTTGTATAATGAAATATTTGACTTCTGTAAATATTTCATTATATTTTTACCAGTTCCTACAATCGGATGATTTTCTAAAAAATCCCTAAAGTAATCAATATAACATGTCGTCTGACATGGAAAAAAAGAGGTATCAAATGCAAATAAACGGCGGTGTAAGATTTTGTGAACCAGGTATGAAAGCTTCAATACGTGCAATGCATGTTCAGAGCGAAGTTCTGGGTATGATTAACGAAAACGTTGCCGGCTTTGATAAAGTCGGCTTTCAAAGACGCGAGCCGGTTGTGTCTTCATTCACAGAATACATAGGAATTCACGGTTTATCTCAGACAATTGATGATCAGCCCGGTCGTATAATGGTTTCAAAAAACCCGCTGGATATTTCTATGGCTAATAAAGGATATTTCCAAATCCAAACTCCTGAAGGAGTTAAGCTTACACGTGACGGAAGATTCAAACTTGATAAATTAGGTAATTTACTTGATATAGAAGATAATGCCGTATTATCAGATGCAGGTATGCCAATCCGTTTACCGGTTGTTCCCGATAACCCTGCAGAAGTTGTTGTAAACTCTAAAGGTAAAATAAGCGTATACAACAAAGCAGACGGGACGCTTATTGATGCAGGTTTCTTGGGAATCGTTGATTCAAACGGAATGGCAGTTTTAGACCCGGACGTTAAACAAGGTTTTAACGAACACTCAAACGTTATTTTACAAAACGAATTTTTAGCGGTTAAACCTGTAGTAAGAAATTTTGAAGCAAACAGGCAAATCTTTAGAATGCACAGTTCTAATCTTCAAAAAGTAATTAGCCAATTAGGTTCAGGCTCTTAGGAGAACTAAATTATGTATAACTTACAAGCAGTAATAAGAAAAAGTATAAATAACACAACTATGCAGTTCGAAAGGCTAGGCTATATTGCTAATAATATGGCGAACTATAACACTGTTGGTTATAAAACAAACCGCTTTGAGCAAATACTAAGAGAAGACGGATATATTGACGGTGCAATCAGAACAAACGCATTAAAAGGTTCTATAAGGACAAGCAACAACCCTTATGATATCGCGATTGACGGAGAAGGTTATATTCCGGTTGTTTCTCCTGACGGAGAAATCCAATATACCAGAGACGGTTCTTTAAAACGTGGTGAAGGCGGATACCTCGTAACCGTTGACGATTGGATGGTCGGTGACGGGATTAAGATTCCGGCAAATTCTTACAAGTTTGAAATCAAACCGAATGGTGATGTAATCAATTATGATAATGCAGGTTCTCTTCCTGAAAAAATAGGTACAATTCCTATTGTTCAATTCGACTGTCCGGAAGGATTAGAGCAAGGACATAATAATAAAATGGTTATTACAGAAGAATCAGGTAATCCTGTTATTGTAAAAAATGATCAAAACATTAAACAGTATGCAACAGAGGTTTCTAATACAAATATTTATGATGAATTAAATGATTTGATGAGATTGAATACTTCAATGATTGCAAGTTTAAATTTAATGAAAGTTGCAGACGATATGTATAACAAGTCAATCAATATAACTGAGTAAAGGACAAAATAAATGACATTCACAGCTTTAGATTCAATGGGTAAAACAAATTTAATGCTCGATTTGATTTCACAAAAACAAAGAGCATTAGGTTCTAACGTTGCAAACGTAGATACTCCTGGCTACGTCAGACGTGATATTGATTTTTCACAATATCTGGGCACAATGAATAGCCCTATTGAAACTAAGCTATCAACAGCGCTTGGTCCTTCGGGCGTCATAGAAGACAGACGAGAACAAGAGATTGATATTGCTGAAGAATTAGCGGAAATGCAAAAAAACTCAATTATGTACACAATGGCAACAAGAAGAATGTCCAATATTATTACTGAAATGAAAACAGTAATTAATGTAGGAAAGTAATACTGACAAATCTTATTAAAAATTAAAATATAGAGGTTAAAAAACATGAGTATTCTTGAATCAATGAACATAGGATCAAACGCATTAAAAGCACATGGATTAAGATTGGATATCCATGCTAAGAACATTGCAAATATTGATACCCCTAATTATGTCAGAAGAATTCCGGTATTAAATGCTTCTGAGGATATTTCGTTTCATGGGTTGATGAATACTATGAAAAATGATGTTTTTGGAACAGGTACTTTGCCTTATTTGCAGGGCGGTGTTGTGTTCAATGGTTGTGTAGAAGATCCGACTGTCGGTGAGAGAATCTATTCACCTGGTCACCCTGATGCTGATGCAAATGGTTATATCCGTGCATCAAACGTGAATGCTATGGTTGATATGGCTGACGCAGTTATGGCGCAACGAGCTTATGAAGCAAACTTGGCGCTTATTAATATTTCACGTACAATGGCATCCAGAGCTACTGAAATCGGTAGAGCTTAGTTTAAAAATATTTACTAGCAAAAAAATATCTTTACGTGTTTTTATATGCACGTAGAGATTTTTTTTGGAGTAAAAAATGTACGTAAATAATTCAACACAGCCTAATTTTAAAAGTTTATATATAATAAAAGGCACTGCTAAAAATGTTGACAAGGCTTCAACACTTATAAGAAAAACTTGCAATAATGCCTATGTTCACGACATTTTGGCCTTTGAAATGGGAATGGCAGGAATGGAATATACTCCACCGAAAAAAGTTCTTAAGAACTTTACAGATTGTGATTACTGCTATTTAACACAAGTTTATTCCGCAACTCAGCCTTTGGTTCAAAATTTAATTGCAACAAATGAACATGTTGATATCGTTAAGAATTATCTGTTAAAAGATATTAAAGAATCCGATTATAAAGAAGAAACAGCCGAAGGGTTCGACGAAGGAGATTTAAAAATAATGATTTTAGATAAATTGGAAGATGAAGCTGATGCAATTGAAGCCTATGAATTTGCGGAAGAAAAATGCAAACAAGGAGATTCAGGACCTTTGACAAAGTTTATAGTAGAATCCCAAATTAAAGCCAAAGAATGCTTAAATAAAATTTTAGAACCACATGGCATATCAACTGAACATATTAGAACAATAAATGCATTAGATGTTATAAATGCCATTACTAACAGGCAATTTGATCCGATTAAAGGGATATTTGCACAAGAAAAAGGTTGTAATTAATCAAAAAGGGTTTAATAGAGTATTCTATTAAACCCTTTTTAAGTTATAATATTGAAAAACGCTTGGAGTTTATTATGTTTAGAGATTTTAATGAAGTAATCTGTCTCGGAATGGGCGGTTCTTATTCTGAGATTGCGAAAGATAAATTATTTAAAGAACATGATTTATATTTATATCAACGTTCTCTGAATTCAATAAGAGAGTGTATTGAATATGTTGACGAGTTTTCTAATGCAATTGCGGTTTTGCCGGTTGAAACTTCCTATAAGGGGATCATAAGAGAAACTATTGATAACCTGATTATGACAAAGAATCAAAATATTCAAATTCTTGCAGAAACTATTGTTCCGGTAAACGACTGCATCCTTTCTAAAACAACTGAATTCTATAGCATTATGGGACTTATTGCTAACCCAAATGCTCTTGCAAAGTGTAAAAAATTTGTAAAAGATGAAATGCCAAGACAATTAAACGTTGTAATGGCTGAAAGCATGGACGAATCTGCTCGCTTGTTAAGTAATTATAATTTGACTTATTCGATTATTGGCACCCATAAAACTGCTGAGTTGTATAACCTTAATGTTCTAAAAGAGCACATCGAAAATGATAAAGACAATAACAGAAGGTTTATTGTGATTGGCGACGGCTCAACCGAACCTACAGGAAATGATAAAACAAGTCTTGTTCTGTTTATTGAAGACAGACAAGGTATCTTAATGGAAATCCTCCAAGTCTTTGTAAAATATGGAATAAATATCACACAGATTAATTCAAAAATGATGAACAATAATGCCAGAGAGCAGGCAGTTTTTATTGATTTTGACGGACACCGCAAAGACGAAATTGTTCAGAATTTAATAACAGATTTGCAATCTCATTGCAAAAGTGTTCGTGTGATAGGATCTTATACTCGTTTCTAGGGGTAAATTTGGGGCAATTTTAATGCAAAAGCAAGTTTAGGAGTAAAAACAACATGTTGCATTTGCAACACATATATGCTAGAATTTTCCGTAAAGCGAGGAAAAATGTCTGCAGAAGTTGTTAAAGAAAAAAATAATAATATAAACCCTTGGTTAGCTTGTTTGCCGACAATGGCTTCCGCATTTATGTTCGTACTGGACGAAACTATTGCAAACGTAGCTTTGCCACATATGGCCGGAACTTTTTCCGTAAGCAGGGAAGAATCGATGTGGATTCTAACCAGCTACTTAATAGCAAGTGGTATTGTAATACCTATGGTTGGTTGGTTTAGTAAAGTTTTGGGACGTAAGAATTTCTTTATGTTCTCAATAATTTTATTTACACTTGCTTCAGCTCTTTGTGGATTTGCTCCGAATATGGAGACAATGATTTTTGCTCGTATTTTGCAAGGTTTTGGTGGTGGCGGGCTTCTGCCGGTTTCTCAAGCAATCTTGTTAGAAAATTTCAAACCTGCAGAACGCGGAAAAGCAATGGCAATGTTTGGTCTGGTAATCGTAATAGCTCCGATAATCGGACCGGTTATTGGAGGTTGGATTACCGAAAACTGGTCTTGGCCTTATATCTATTTTATAAACTTACCGATTGGTGTACTTGCACTGGGTCTATCTAAAGCATTAATTTATGACCCGCCATATGCACAAAAACAAGTGGGAGTTAAAGCTGACTTTTTGGGCTTCTTCTTGCTAACTATATTTTTATCTTCTTTACAAGTTGTTTTAGATAAAGGAAACAATGCTGACTGGTTTAATGCCACATGGATTTGCTGGCTATCAGCTTTGGCATTATTATCAGGAATTGCATTCTTTATATCGCAAATAAAAAATAAAGAAGCTCTTACAGATTTATCAGTGTTTAAGGATAAAAACTATTCAATTGGTACTGCAGTACAGATTGTAATGCAAGGCGTGCTTTTAGCGTCACTTGCTATTCTACCTCAATTTTTGCAAGCGCTGTTAGGATACGATGCATTACAGAGCGGAATGTCCATGATGCCAAGAGGAATAGGAGCACTTATTGCAATGGCATTATGTGCAACTATGTCAAATAAGATTGATAATCGATTGTTAGTTGTTATCGGACTCTCAATAATGGGTGTTGCAGGTTGGCAATTAGGCACTCTTAATCTTCAAATTGCACCTGTAAATATTGCAATTCCAAACATTTTGTACGGACTTGGCTTGGGACTTGCTATGATTCCTATTATCACATTATCAATGGCAACTCTAAAAAATGAGCAAATGACAAACGCGAGCGGTCTGCAAAATTTATTAAAAAATATCGGCGGAGCTTTCGGGACATCAATTGTTGCGACTTTGCTTTCTCGAGGAGGACAAAAACATCAATTTATGCTCATTGAACATTTGAATGATTTTGCACAACCTTACACTGAAAGATTGCAAGCAATGAGCGGTGCTTTTATGAATCAAGTTGATCCGCATACAGCTACTTATATGGGACAGAAAATTATTTACGGACAACTTATGCAACAAGCAAATCTAATGGCATTTATTGATGCATTTAGAGTATTTGCTGTTGCTTGTATCGTAATTATCCCACTAATCTTTCTGATAAAAGGAATAAAAAAGGAAGAAGAATAATAATCTTTGTTACAATTACTACACACTTTATTGAACTCGTGAAATCTTTAGGCTATTCTTTTTTTAGTGGTAGTTTATATTGGGAAATTTTAAATGGAAAAAGGTTTTGTAGAGAATGGTTTCATTATTGATTTAAGCAATACAAAAAACACGACTCAGTTAGTATTTGAGCTTAGCTCAGTTATGGAACATCCTGAAGTGAAGGGAAAAAGAATTTGTCTAAAACTTGGTGCTCAAGACTTGAAACAGTCTCAATTATTGAGTATTAAAGCACTTATTGAATCAATGGACGCAGAAATTGCTTTTGTAGATACTTCATCCGAGCAAACTGAAGCGTCTGCCGTAAGCTTAGGTATTATCGTTTCAAAAGTCGGAGAGAACGTAAATGTTGCAAGCTACACTGCTTCTGAACAAGAAGTTGCAGAAGAATCTGTTCTTGTAAAAGAAGAAGTCACAGAAGAAATAGCTTCCGATGAAGAGAAGACTGTTGAAGTACACGCTGAAATCGAAAGAGAAGAAGTTACAGAACCAATCAGCACTTTGGAAGGCGTAGAGGATACATATACAGAAGAAACAACTCAGGAAATTTCTGAAATTATTCCTGTAGAGCACTTTGAAACTGATTTCGAAAAACTTGCAGCTAATGAAGGTTTAATTTCGAACGAAGAGTTAAGCAAATATATTATCCTTGATACGGGAGATGTTCTTCCGGAAGGCGCAGAAGAGAATACAACAGATACCAAAACACTTCCTACTTTGTATTTAAACCAAACATTGCGTTCCGGACAAACCGTAAATTATGAAGGAAATATTTTAATTGTTGGTGATGCTCACCCGGGTAGTGAAATCATCGCAGACGGTGATATTACTGTTTGGGGTATTTTAGGCGGTATCGCGCATGCCGGAAGCAAAGGCAACATAACATCAAAAGTAAGAGCGTTAAAACTTAACGCAATACAATTAAGAATAGCTGGTTTGTATGCAAGAAGAAACGATACATTAAACGTTCCTTACGTACAAAAAACTAATGAGTTTACTCCGGAAGAAGCTCAGATTGAAGAAGGTAAAATAGTAATTTATAAAAAGTTAAGGAGAGATTAATGACCGGTCGAGTTATAGTAATCACATCAGGTAAAGGTGGTGTCGGCAAGACAACAACAAGTGCTAATATTGGTACTGCATTAGCTAAAGAAGGCTATAAGGTTGTTCTTATTGATACCGATTTGGGATTAAGAAATTTAGACTTATTATTAGGTCTTGAAAACAGAATTGTATACACTATAGTTGACGTTATCGAAGAACGTTGTAAGCTTAAACAAGCTTTGGTTAAGGACAAAAAGAACCCTAACTTACAGCTTTTAGCAGCTGCTCAAACAAGAGATAAGTCTGCAGTCAGCGCGGAACAATTGAAAGATATTTGCGAACAGTTAAAAGAAAAGAATGATTTTGTTCTTGTTGACTGCCCTGCAGGTATTGAACAAGGATTCCAAAATGCAGTTGCGGGAGCTAGTGAAGCAATAGTTGTTACAACTCCTGAAATGTCAGCAATCCGCGACGCAGACAGAATTATTGGTTTACTTGGTCCAAAAGAAGAAATCACAAGCGTTAAACTTCTTTTGAACAGAGTTCGTCCAAACTTAATCAAAACAAACGAAATGATGAGCGTTGACGATGTCGCTGAAATTTTGGAAATTCCTCTTGTAGGTATTATTCCGGAAGACACCGGTATTATCACTTCTACTAACAAAGGGGATCCTATTGTTAACAACGAAGAAGCTCTTGCAGGTAAAGCATACAGAAACGTAGCTCAAAGAATTCTTGGAGAAGAAGTTCCTTTCTTAGATTTAGATGAGCCAAAAGGCTTTGTAGCTAAGATTAAAAACGTATTCGCAAAATTGAAAGCGAAGGTGTAAGATGGGACTTTTAACGGATATTTATAATACGGTTGCCAGATTTTTCCGCTCCCAAGATGAACAAACCGGAGAAGATGCTTCAAAATCTGTTGCTCAGAACCGTTTAAAACTAGTTTTGATGCAAGATAGAACTAACTTAACACCTAAAGTTCTTGAACAAATGAGAGGTGAAATGATAGATCTTCTTTCTAAATATTTAGAAATGGACAAAGATTTATTAGAACTTAACTTTGAACAAGAAGGTGATCAGGTTGCATTAATGCTTTCAATTCCTGTAATAAGAGCAAAAGATGAGGATGAAATTGAAGCAGCTTTAGCTGAAGAAAAGAATTCTGAAGAAGAAGAAGAAAATGAAGAATCTGATGAAGAAGTCTCAGAAGATAATGACTCTGAAGATGTGGTTGCTGAAGAAGCTCCAAAGCCGAGAAAAAAGCGTTCTAAAAAAGTAACTCCTCCGGAAGAGCTAGAAGCTTCAAGTGAGGATTCTTCTGAAGAAAGTAGCAACGAAGAACATCACGAAAATGAAGTTGTTTGTGAAAATTCTGAAGGCTAGGAGAATTAGTTAATAGGTATTTTGAATGAGGGAAACAGAACTGTTCCCTCATTTTTTATGACATTGTTTTACCAAAAAACAATCTTAATCCGCCCATTTTTTTACTCAAAGTATTTCCAATTCCTACAATTATATTATTTATATTATTAACAACAATATTCAAATTTTTTAGCAGACAATTTACCAATACTGAGCTTTGCTTATTCAATCCGTCAGTAAAT
>CAYSIO010000033.1:0-502 GCA_964431115.1 uncultured Vampirovibrio sp. | reverse complement strand
TTTTTTGTGGTAAGAACCAGATTATCACTTGTCAATTCTAAGTTATACAAAGATTTATCAATATATCCTTTTTGAATAGATTTTTTTATTTCAAATGATGAATCAGCTAAATTTTTCGATGTCTTATTTACATTTTCAATGCTATCTTGGATTAAAGGTCGAGCATCTTTTAAAATGCTATTAGCTTCATTTACCATATCTGTAATAGCATCAAATGTTTGTCCAAGAGAAATTACGGTAGTATTTAAGTTTTCTTTTATTTCATCTAACCCACCATTTTCTGATTGGTTTTGCAAAAATCTTTCGAAATTAACACCTAATTCTCCCACTATAATCTCTTTATGTTTTAGTCTTTCTACATAAGGTGTTTTAGGATATTCAAGTTCTATATAATCTTTTTTGTCTTTGCGCCTTAAAACAGCAGTAGTATTTGCAGGCAAAACCAGATGTTTTGGTACAATCCTTAAATCTACCATTGTGGATTGATAATCCTTATCAGGAT
>CAYSIO010000032.1:0-9320 GCA_964431115.1 uncultured Vampirovibrio sp. | reverse complement strand
AAAGCTTTATCAAAATTAATTGAATCAACTTCAACAATAGGCGCAATCGCATCAAAAAAGTGAAGATGTTCGCTTTTTGTAAATTCTTTTATGCTTTCTGCTAAAGCATCACTTGTAAGAGGTCCTGAAGCAATAATTACATTACCTTGTGGGATTTCGGTTAATTCTTCTCTTATTAATTCAATATTAGAATCTTCTTCTATACGTTTAGTAACAGCTTTTGAGAAATCTTCTCTGGCAATTGCTAAAGCATTTCCGGCAGGAACGGAGTTTTCTATAGCTATTTTTATTAACTCTCCGCCAAGAATTTCCATTTCTTTTTTTAATAAACCGCTCGCATTTGTGATATCAGACGAGCCTAAACTGTTTGAGCATACAAATTCTGCGCAATCAGAGCCAACGTGTGCACCCGTTGTTTTATTTGGACGCATTTCGTATAATTTTACTTTGATTCCTCTTTTAGAAAGTTGCAACGCAGCTTCTGAACCCGCTAAACCGGCTCCTATTATTATTACTTCAGTCATATTCTTAACCTTCTAACGTGTCGATTTTAACAACTTGATTTCTGCCGTGTTCTTTAGCGTAATACAAGCCTTTATCTGCAAATTCTATAAGATCTTGAGCATTACTTGCATTATCAGGGAATGTCGCAACTCCTACGCTGATTGTAACTTTGCCTGTTTCTGTGGCATTCAACTGAAAATCTCTCTCAGCAATTGCTTTATTAATACGTTTAGCATTAAATAAGGCGTCTTCCGCGTTTGTATTTGGAAGAATTATACTCATTTCTTCTCCGCCGTATCTGCATACAAAATCTGTTGTACGAGAGTTTTTCTTTAAAGTTTGCGCAACTTGTTTTAAAACAGCATCTCCTGCTTGGTGTCCGTACGTGTCATTGAATTTTTTGAAAAAGTCAATATCAATTATTATAAGAGAGAATGGCTGACCGTATCTCTTTGAAATTTCAATTTGATTTTTTAATGCTTCTTGGAAATATCTGTGGTTATATAACTCTGTCAAACCATCCATTGTTGCCAGTTGATATTGATATTCAAAATCTTTTGACTTGATAATGTATTTCGCAAGAAAAGATAAAGCAAATGCCAAAATGATAGCTATGATAGGCATTACTACAGGTATCCAAAGATTATTAATTTCCATTAGATAATAGGAGATAAATAAGTATGCGATCCCGAATAAAATAGTAGAAAGCAAGGCGAATACCGTTGATGTTGAGAACATAACAATTATTCCTACAACACTTATAACTGCAAGTATAATGAGAGAATTTATTATTGTATCAGTTTGTTTAACAAAATTATTATCAAGCATATTATTTAAAAATGTTGCATGAATTTCTACGCCCGGATATACACCGTCTTGTACCGGAACGCTTTTTGTATCGTGTAAACTCATAGCTGTTGTTCCGATTATAATAATTTTGTTTTTGAAGTTAAGCTTTTGCTTTCCTTCTTCTAATTCATTTATGACCTTATAAAAAGGGTACACTGTATGAGTTCCGCTTATTCCGTACCAATTTAAGATAACATCTCCGTCTTTTGTCAATGGGATTTTTGTATCACCGATAATCAGATTTGACGATTTGTCAATCGTATAGCTCTTAATATTTTCTCCGCTGATCTGCTTAGCAGCTGCTCCAAAAGTTAAAAACGGATAATATTTTCCTTTATATTCCATAAAAGGAGCAACTTTTCTTATAATACCGTCACTGTTCCTTATTACATTTGTAATCCCTATTTGAACATTTCCGTTTAGTAATTCCTGTAATATAGGACGACAATTTGTAAAACCGTACTTGTTTTGTATATTAATATTAGATTTATTATCAATATTTAGTGCAATTCTATCCGGTAAATCGGCAGGTTTCCTTATCTCTTCGGATTGAAGATCAAAATTCATACCGGTATAGATATTATTATATTTATTCATTGCTTCAATTAATTTTTTATCAGCTTCAGCTTCTTTTTTCATAGATTTAAGAAACATAAAATCAAAAATCAAAGCTTGAGGTTTCCCTTTTTCAATATGATGAATTACATCCGCATATACATTTCGCGGAAGAGGCCATTCTCCGTATTTGTCCCAAAGTAACTCCAAACTTGCATCGTCAATAGCCAATATAACAATATCTTTATCAGGCATTGTTGGCTTATACATTATCTTTAAAGATTGCCTGTAATCAAAACTTCTGTTTTCCGCAACATCAAAAAAAGAAGTTATAACATTCTTGAGGGTTTTATTGTTATTTAATAAAACAAAACCTACTAAAAGTGTTGCTAATACTAATAGTAAGTAAGTTCCGAAAGTAAACCACTTTGTTTTTATAAAATTCTTCATTGTCTCTTCTCCGCTTTTATCCGGTAATACTGCAATTAACTTTTGAGGTGTTTATGATGTTTTTACCATTTCCTAACCCTTTTTCAATAAGTAAATTATTCAATTTAAGCAATTCTGTTGAATTAAATAAATCCATTGGGTTTAAAAGGTATTTTAACAAACATTCTTCGTGTAAATTCATACAAGTATCCTCTCTATGTTCTTTAACGGAATACTTTGACATTTCTTTAAAAATCATTATTAACGATAGTACAAACGGATGATTTTTGGGGTAAATATTAAAAAATCACAAAAATTTTCCGATAACACAATTAAATAAGAGGTGAATTATGTTCAATGGTTTTTATCCCAGATATGATTTAGAAGCAAGAATACAGCATACAAAGCTTGATTCTTGGGGTTACGATATGCCGTCTGCGCGTATGAATAGAGTCGAAGAAGTCGGTACTGCTGACTTTTCTTCCGTGATGTCCGGTCTGGTAGAAAACTTGAATACACAAATGGAAGCTCCTGATAACCTCTTAAAAGACGTTATGATGGGTAACGAAAACGTTGATATTCACGACGTTATGACCGCAATGTCCAAAGCAGAATTAGCGGTCTCAGTTGCAACAACCGTTACCGGAAAAGTCATCCAAGCGTATGATAAAATTATGCAAATGCAGATTTAGGCTTCTCATAACAGCCTAAAATGTGTATAATAATGTAGGGAAGGATATATGGATTTCAAACAATTACTGGAAAATAAAGTTTTATTAGCCTCAATAATAGGTGGGGTCGTACTTTTGCTGGTTGTTTTTATTGTTTGTGGAACAATATCCGCGAATTCAAAATCTAACGGACAAGAGATTGAAGTCTCTAATATTCCTCTAAAAGCTCCCGTAGATTTATTAACAACTGATAATTTGGGTAAAGCTCTTGAAATCCAAGCTTTACTTGCTAAACACGGAATTGTTGCTTCCAGAGCTGTTGACGGTACAAAATCTGTTCTAAGATTAGACCCAAAAAGTTGCACATCAGTTCCGGGAAAATGTACTACTGAAAAGCGTGATTTAGCGATTATGCTTATCGTTGAGAGTGGACTTTATGACCAAAACGTAGGCTTAGAAGTTTTTGATAAAGGTGATTTTACTTCTACAAAAGAAGATAAAAGAATTCGTTTAGTGAGAGCGATGAACGGTGAATTAGCTCGCTTAATCAAAAGAATTGACGGTATTGAAAACGCTTCAGTATTTATTTCGATTCCGGAACAGACAATGTTCTCTTCTATGCAAAAACCGGTAACAGCAACTGTACAATTAACAGTAGCAGTTGGACAAACATTGAATATGGGAACAATTAAAGCTGTTTCTAACTTATTATTAGGAAGCGTTTCTGGTCTAACATCTCAAAATATTTCTATTACGGATACAAACGGACACGTTTATAATAGCCTTGTTGATGCTCAATCTGAAATGATTGAAAGAATACAACAACAAGATAAATATATGCAAGAAAAAGTCCAAGCTCAATTAAACAGATTAATCGGCGCAGGAAAATATGTTGCGACAGTTTCTACTTTCTTGAAACAAGCTCCTGTTGAAAGATTCACAATAGAGTATGACCCAAGTAGAAAAACTGCGGTTAATGAACAAACTTTCTCTGAAGGTTTAGGCGATCAAACCCAAGATGTTAATAAAAATACTAACGCTGTTAGCGTATATCTTCCAAACGGTTTGCCTGCAGGTAGTTCTGATTCAAGCCAAAACAGAAGCTATTCCAGAACTGCAAGAGAAACTCAATTTGGTGTAACTAAAGTTCAAACTAATGAATATATGTCACCGGGAGTTTTGGAAGAAATTTCAATTGCGGTAACTTTAGAGAAAGATGCACTTCCTGTAGAATTAACTCTTGAAGAACTAAAAGAATTGGTTGCACATGCTGCAAGTCCAAAAGCAGATCCTGATAATGTTACAATTGCGTTTGCAGAGTCTTTGGATCCGTTTATGGCGGGTGATAAAAACGTCAAAGCTCCTATTAAAGCTGAACACGGAAACCCTTGGTGGTTAGCGGTTGCTCTACTTGCATTCGGTTTATTCTTTGGACATAAAGCTTTAACGCACAAAATAAACTCTGCTAAAGCGGCTCAAGAAGAAGAAATCTTGCGTTTGAGGGAGCAAAATGAAGCTCAGGAGAAACAAATAAAAGATTTGAGTGCTAATGCTGCTGATATGATTGCAAAACAATCTCAATTACAACAAGGGCTAATTGAACAGCAAAATCGCCCTGCAATAAGAACTTCCGGTTCAGAGATAAGAGATGCATTAAGAGAACTTAAAAGAGAGTTTGAAGGTGTTGATGAATCAGAAGCGGGAGAAAAAATCCGTAGTTGGATAGAACAAGGCTAGGAGAAAATAAAGTTCAATAACCGGCAGTATCGCCGGAATCAAGTATGATGGGTGAGGGTAAATGGCAATAGAAGGATTTGATTATAAAGGTTTTGCGACTTCAATGGCTGAACAAGCCAAAGATCTTGTTCCTGCTGAGTTGGAAGATTTCCAAAAAGAATATGTAGTAAAAACTCTAGGAAATTTTACTCATCTTGCAGGAGAAGCTCTTTATAATGATACGTCTTTGGAATTAAATGCCGACCAAGCCGTGTTTATTACCCAAATCATTGCCGAATGGTCTTTCCATAAATCTATTGACCTAATCCATTCAGGAATTCTTCCTCAATATTGGGATAGTATTATGCAAAAAATTGCATTTACTATTTTTGAAGTTGCAAAACAAGCAGTTATCAGAAAAATTCCGCAAGATCAACTTTTACAAGCTGTTGAACACCATGTCGTCAAGGTCTATAAACAAAGTATTGAAGAGCTCGAACAAAAAGGTGTTATTGATGAAGCTACAAAGAATAAAGCTGAAAGCCAATCTAATATTGATGCTATGGCAAAACAAGCTCAAGAAGCTCAACAGGCGGAGCAGAAGAAACGTCAAGAAGAAATTGTTGCCGAATCAATGAAAAACGCAGAGGAAGCTCGACGTAAAAAAGAAGAAAAAAGAGCAAAACAAAGAGCTGAAAAAGAAATTGCAACAAGCTTGGATAAAGGCATAAGTAATAAGCAAATGAAATTGATGTCGTTGGCGCTTATACTCAAAATGCTTTCGCAAGATAAAGTTATGACGATTTTGAATAAATTTGATTCAAACGATTCTCTTGTGATTTCACAATATATGAATATGGCGGATTTAGAGTCGCATATTGACGGTGATTTGATAACTGATTGTCTGAAAGATATGAAAACTTATTTGCCTATAAAGAAAAAGCTTTCAAAAGAAAATGTAATTTCTGATTTGATGCGTCTGTATGCTTCAAATCCTAGAGAAAAAATAGAAAAAGTTATAAAAAATGAAAGACCACTTGTCAAAAGATTTGTTTCGCAGGCTTATGATGGTGAATATGGGAATTTACCGTTAAAAGTTGCAGGTATTGTTGCAGAATATGTTGAGGAAAGTATATAATATAAATCATGATTATTAAAAAGCGTAATCAAAAATCGGGAGAGGAAAAACTTACTAAAGAGACGTTAAAAAAAGACGTCGAAATTGCTGCTGAAAATTTTGAAACGCAAGAGCAAGTAATTGAAACAAAGCAAGAATCTCTACAAAAAGAACCTGAAATAGATTTATTTGATATTGAAAATATTGATTTTACGCAAAGGCAAGAACGCAGACGCGGATCACGCAGGCGCGGATACAGAAGAATTGATGACAGAAACCTTGTTTCTCGTGCACAAGAGGAGTCTGAAAATATTAAGAAATCTGCTTTTGAAGAAGGTTATCGTTTAGGTTTGGAAAAAGCAGGGACTGATTTGGATGCATTTCGAGCAGAATTATCTCATTTTATGAATGCAAGAAAAGATGTTTTTGAATATATTGCGCCGGACATTCTTGAAATTAGTGTTGATATTGCAAAAACGATTATAAAAAAAGAGCTGGAAAGTGATCCTCAAGTATTGATTAACACAATTATAGATGTATTGAGAGCAGTATCTAAAAATGAACCTAAAATTACGATTAGAGTTCGACCACAATCAGTACAATTTATCAAAGATACAATTCCAAACATAACATATCAATACGGTATTGATTCTTCAATAAATATAGTATCAGACCCTTCAATAGATGAGGGCGGTTGTGTATTCCAAACTAATAACGGTATTGTGGATGCTTCAATTGACACTCAATTGGAAATTATTAAAAAAGCATTAGAAGGTATAGGATAAAAAACAGATGGCAGCGGAAGGACAAAATAAACCTATATCAGAAATATTCTTGGCATTATTCGTAATGACGCTTATTTTAATCCTCATTATCGAAATGCCAAATTGGGTTATTAACTTTTCAATAAGTTTAAACATAACTCTTGGTATTGTCTTGCTAATGATTTCATTGTATGTCCAAAAACCTCTGGAATTAGCAGCTTTTCCGTCAATTATTCTTATCGGTACTATGTTCCGATTAGTTTTGTCTATTGCTTCTACTCGTCTTATCTTAGCAAAAGGGGATGCAGGTGAAGTTATTCACGCATTCGGCACTTTCGTTACCGGTGGAAATATGATTGTTGGTGGCGTTATCTTCTTAATTATTACAGTTGTTCAGTTTATGGTAATTACAAAGGGTGCTGAACGTATTGCCGAAGTTGCTGCACGTTTTGCATTGGACGCGATGCCGGGTAAGCAAATGACTATTGACGCAGACTTCAATGCGGGTTTAATTTCTCCTGAAGAAGCTGTTAAAAAGCGTGAAGACCTCCAAAGAGAATCAAGTTTATTCGGTTCAATGGACGGTTCCATGAAGTTCGTAAAAGGGGATACCATTGCGGGTATCATTATCGTTTTAATAAACATTATCGGTGGCTTATGTATCGGATGTTTAGTGAATCAAATGCCAATAGCAGATGCTGTCAGTAAATATACTGTATTAACAATTGGTGACGGTCTTGCTTCTCAGTTACCATCATTATTGATGTCAATTGCAGCAGGTATTGTCATGACACGTGCTTCTGCGGGTAACAACTCTTTGGGTGGTGATTTAACAAACCAAATTATGGCAAAACCATACTCACTATTCTTTGCCGCATTATTCTTAGGTCTAATCACCGTTACTTGTCCTATTACAGGCTTACCGTTTTTACCTTTCTTAGTATTTACAATTATTCTGGCTATTGCCGGCTTCTCTGTATTAGTAAATGCTGACGTACAATCTCAATTGGGTCAATTAGAGAGTGTTCGTCAGAACATGCAAGACTTGGTTAACCCTAATAAAATGTATGAAAGACTTGGTGTTGACGTCTTGAGCTTACAAGTTGGGGCAGGTCTACTTGTTATTGCTGACCCTGATCAAGAAGGTCAATTACTTGCTAAAATTGCAGCTCTACGTCAAAGAGTTACTGATGAATTAGGTTATATCTTGCCAAATATCCGTATTATGGACTCTTCAGCGCTCGAAGCAAATGAGTACGTTATTTCTATTCGTAATAACGTTGTTGCTTCAGGCTATGTTTACCCCGGAAAATATATGGTTATTGCTGATCAATGGGATTCTGTTAAGAAAACTATCCCTGAAGATGCTATAGTCGGTGTAGACCCTACTTATCAAACTCAGGCATACTGGATTGGGCAAGAAGATGCCAAAGCTACTAAGAATGTTACAGCGGTTGATGCTACAGACGTTCTTGTTACACACTTGCAAGAATGTGTACGTAAGCACGTAGACGAAGTTATGACAAAAACAGATGTTCTTAAGCTTATGGAACTTGTTCGTTCTCAAGACCCTACTCTTGTTAACGACTTAGTCCCTGCTATTATCTCAACATCAGACTTGAGAAAAATATTTGTTAACCTTATTAGAGAAAAAGTTTCAATCAAAGATATTATATTTGTATTTGAGCGACTTTGTGATTATGCAAGATTTTCTAAAGAGCCGGATATCCTTTCAGAACGCTTGAGAGCCGCTCTAGGTCGTCAAATCTGTTTAAGTAACGTTGATAGGGATAAAGTTCTTTATGCGCTTACTCTTTCTCCTGAATGGGAAAAAACTCTTGATGACAGCTGCCAAAGAACAGAATTGGGTACGATGTTCTTGCTGAATCCAATGCAGGTGCAAGACTTGATTGAATCCACTGCAATGACCTTAATGCGAGCTCACCAAGCTATTGGTATGCAACCTGTGATTTTATGTTCTCCAAGAATCAGATTACCTTTATATCAATTACTTGAAAGACATATTCCGACTATCGTAGTTATTTCTTATTCTGAATTGATTACGGATATTAAAGTTGAAGCTGTAGATACGATAGGCGAATCTGCGGGATATTAGATTTAATTACCGATTAACAAATTTTAAAAATCTGTAAAGGTTCTTTTTAATTCTTTTCCCTACAGCACAAGCTTGTCTTTCGTCTAAACTTTGCGACAGTCCGCTGATTATCGCTAATCTTTTTAATCCTGTTTTAGGATATGTTTCCATAATAGCTCCGTTTAAAGCTTGTCCATGTTCTGTTTTGTTAAAATTAGCCAATGTGTTTCTGATCGTGCTAAGTTTTTTGGAATATTCTCTAAAACTGATTTTTTCAGCTTGAAACTCTTCGGTTAATTTATTATATTGATCAAATTCTGCACCTCTTAATAACATAGCAGTGTAGCTTGGTGTCTTTATTCCTTGTTCAACCAGATTTTGATATCTGCCTTCTAACATTGGATGTTCAGAACGTGCCATTCTTGCAACATCAATTGCGACTTCTCTTAGATAACTTGCATTTTCAACCTTCATTTATTTTTCCTTTGTTTTGTTTTATATACAAATTAAAGTTGCTAAATACTTAAATTTGCTTCTGAATTTACTAAATTTAACATTTCTTAACAACTGAGGATGCGGAAAAAGTCGAAAAATGACAATTTTTCGAACTTTTTCAAATC
>CAYSIO010000031.1:0-9455 GCA_964431115.1 uncultured Vampirovibrio sp. | reverse complement strand
CAGGCATAAGTCCTGCGAAAATTAAAGTTGTTGGTGTTGGCGGTGGCGGTGGAAACGCTGTTAACCGAATGATTAAATCAGGTTTGACAGGTGTTGAATTCTGGTTAATGAACACAGATTTACAAGTTTTAAACACATCAACTTGTAAAAATAAAATTCAATTAGGTACTAAACTTACAAATGGTCTTGGTGCCGGTGGAGAGCCTCAAGTTGGTGAAAAAGCTGCTGAAGAAGCACAACAAGAAATCACACAAGCTATAGAAGGCGCAGATATGGTTTTCGTTACTGCAGGTATGGGTGGCGGAACAGGTACTGGTGCTGCACCTATCGTTGCTAAGATTGCTAAAGATTTAGGTATTTTAACAATCGGTGTTGTAACTAAACCTTTCTCTTTTGAAGGTAAGAGAAGACAAAACCAAGCTCAACAAGGTTTGGAAAAACTTAGAGAATCAGTTGATGCTTTAATTGTTATTCCTAACGATAAATTATTAGATGTTGTAGACAGACGTGTATCTCTTCAAGAATCATTCATCGTAGTAGATGAAGTTCTTCTAAGAGGTGTACAAGGTATCTCTGATATCATTACAATTCCTGGATTAATCAACGTTGACTTTGCTGACGTTAAATCTGTAATGCAAGCAAGTGGTTCTGCATTAATGGGTATTGGTCGTGGTACAGGTGAAGGCAGAGCTGTTGAAGCTGCTAAGATTGCTATCAACTCTCAACTTCTTGAAACATCTATTAATGGTGCATCCGGTGTTATTGTTAACATTACCGGTGGACCTGATATGACATTACATGAAGTTACTGATGCGACTAACATCATTAATGATGCAGTTCTTGATGATGCCAGAGTTATCATTGGTGCGGTAGTTGATGACAATATTCAAGGCGAAATCCAAATTACTGTTATTGCTACAGGATTTGAGCTTCGTTCACAAATGCCAATTGAAGAAAAAGTTGAAAGTCGTTCAATCAGCGCAGCGGAATTCTTCAGTGGTGCATTCAACTCAACATCAGCTCCAAAAGCACCTACAATGACTAATTTCTCTGAAATTCAAATTCCTGATTTTTTGAGAAAATAGTTTGGTAATAGAAATATAAAAAAGAACCAGTTTTAAATTGGTTCTTTTTTTTGTTAGCAAATTTATTTTTTAGGGGTTTTTATTATAAAAAAAGGAAAGGTAAAAATGAAAATATCTCCAATTACAAATTTTAATTATCAAACATCAAAAGTACAGAATTTAAAACAAACGGAAACTCCTGTTGAACAAGAGCAACAACAAGAATTAAAGAGCTTGGGCTATACAGATTTAGCTTTTAAAGCCGGTGCGACAAAATTGATTAAACCTCAGTTTAAAACGCCTGTTCAGCAAAAAATTAGTAGTAAAATTGCAACTTACCTTGAATTCTTACCGGAGAAATCAAAAATAAAAACTCCTATAATTATGAATATAGACGATAAAATTATTTCTTTTTCAATGGATAAAACTATGGGTGCAGGATTGACAAATGTGTCGATAAAAATGGTTGATGAGGACAATAACGCTTCAATGTTAAATATGACTATCGATAAAAAAGGTCAAGTAAAATGTGGTGCATATCATGAACCGAATGGTTTATCTACAATTTTTGAGCGTTCTGTTAACAGAATGCGAAGAATGCAATATGGTAATGCTTATTACCGTGCAGCAGGTGATAATGAAACTCTTTGGTACAGAATGATAACACATGTTGATGAGACAATTTCTCCGAATGCGGCTAAAAGAATGGAGTTCAATGGAACAGAGCTTCAAGAAATACTTTCTGAAATGGCTAAAAAGAGTACATCATTTCTTGTAAAATAAAATTTTAAAGGAAAAAACATGAAAATAAATCCGATAGTTAATTTTAAAACTCAAACATTAAATAAAGAATCAAAAACAACCTCTAACTTATATTCTGAAAAAGAACTGCCGAGAATAGGTTATACGGATTTGGTTTTTAGAGCCTCATTAAAATTAAGAAAACCGACAATAAAAAGCCCAATTATTGAAAAAATAAACAACAAAGTTCTTTCTTATGTAGAAAAACTTCCTTCATCTTCAAAAATATCAAAACCTGTTGTAGTAAATTTTGAGGACGGAATGGCAGGTTTTATTGTAGATAAAACAAAAAAAGACGGAACGCTTGTTTCTTTAAAAATGGTAAAAGGTTTTGAAAAAATAGAAAGCTTTGATTCCATAAAAACTCCTTTTATGGCTCTTGAGTTTACTTTAGATAAAAACGGGCAAATGACTAAAGGGATGTATTACGATATGCCATGTCGCATGAATGCTATATTTACTCGTGATTCAAGAAACATAAGACGTATTCAGTATGCTAATGCTTTTTACAAACCTATTGCCGAAGATGAAAATTTATGGCTGAAAATGGTTCCGGAAGCGGGGGAATATCAATATGCTTCATCGGCTAATAAAATGGTATTTAAAGATAACGAGCTACAAGAATTCTTTTCGGAATTGGCTAAAAAAGATGTTTCTCTATTTGTGAAGTAGTTTTAATTAAGTATCAAATACCCAAAATTTAAATAAGTAGCAAAAAGAATCCAGAGTAAATACGGAATTAATGTTCTGCCTGCGCTTTTAGATATTTTTGAGAATTCTATAATATTAAATAGAACAAGAATATCTAACAAAATAACAATAGCGAGAGCTAATGCTATGTTTTTTACTCCAAAAAAAGCAGGTGTCCAAGCAAGATTAAGTAATAATTGCGTAAAAAATAAAACATATCCCCAAGCTTTACTCTTTTCAGAATGCTTTTTGGCATATAAAAACAACGCAACTCCCATTGAGATATACAATATTATCCAAACAGGCGAAAAAAGCCAAGCCGGTGGCGCTAAAGGCGGTTTTATCAGTGATTGATACCAAGTAAAATCGTACATAGTTACATTATTTACATATAAAAATTTTTTTATATTGCCAAATAAGCTTATTTTTCAACAACAAAAGCAACCCATTGATCTTGGGTCAGGGTTTCAACAATTTTTAAGCCGTGTTTGTCTATTGCATCAAGTACAACCGGCTTTTTTTCATCCAAAATACCGCTTAAAACCATTTTTGCGCCTGATTTCATAATATTCTTTAAATCACCCATAATTACTGCCAAAACATTATGTAAAATATTTGCACAAACAAAATCATATTTTTCGGTTAGTTTGTCAGCTGTATTAAGCTCAAAATAAATTCGGGTCGATTCCCCCGCCCCTTGAGGGAGGGGGGTAGGGGGTGGGGTAACTAATGTAACAATTTGATTATTAATATAATTAATTACACCATCAATATTCTTATCAATTTCATTATTCCAAATTCTTAAAACAGTATATCCCAAACTTTTTAAGAAATCGTCTCTTAAAATATCGTATTCTTTGTTAATTGTTTCATCATGTTGTCCTCCGTCAAGCTCAATTATGAGTTTTAATTCAGGGCAGAAAAAATCAACAATATAATTTCCTATAGGTTGTTGTCGTCTAAACTTGTAATCAAGTTGAGAGTTTTTTAAATAATGCCATAAGATTTTTTCTTGTTTTGTTGCGTTATTTCTTAATTCAATCGCATTTTCTTGTGTATTTTGAGAATATTTGTGTGAAGCATTTTTACCCCACCCCGAAATCAAAGATTTCGACCCTTCCTCAAGGGGCGGGTAAACATTTAAACCGTTAACTTTTGCATTTTCAATACAAACATCAATAACTGTCTCATCGTTGTCGCATCCATAAACGGTGCTCGCTCCGAATTTTTTCGCACAAATTGCTAAAATACCGGAACCTGTTCCAATATCTGCAACAGAATTACCTTTTTTAAGGTATTTTTCAATAGCTTTCATGCACAATTGTGTTGTCTGGTGTGTTCCTGTTCCGAAAGCACAGCCGGGATCTAATGTGATTGTGATTTCATCATCTTTTGGCTCATATTTCAGCCAGCTTGGAACAACTGCAATTTTTTCAGTAACATGCGTTACAGTCCATTTTTCTTTCCATTTTTTTGACCAGTCCTGATTCTCTTTTTCATCAAGTTGGATTTCCCAACTTCCAAGCTCTTCATCCGTAAATCCTCTTGATTTAAGGTTTTTACGCTCTTTATTTAAAACAGATTGGATTTCGAGTAGCAAATACTCCCTCTCCTTAGGGAGAGGGGTGGGGTGAGGGTTTAACCCGTTGGTCAAAAAAACTTTCAACGTACCACGAGTAGTTGCGGTCATCTCTAAGTCTTTCCAATCTTCTTCTGCAAGCACAACACCTTCGCAAGCAAAATTAGAAAAACAAATGTCTGACACGATTTCTTCTATCTCAGGATTAATAGATATTTTTAATTCAAAATAGTTGTTCATAATATCTTCATTATAACTCAAAAGCGAAGCGTCCCCTAAATTAAAATATTAAGAAATGTAAAGTTGAGAATAATTGTTAAGCACTTTCTTAACAATTCATTCTTTTTGGGATGAAAAAATACCCCTTAAGTAAAATTTTGTAAAGCATTGTAACAAACACCTAAAAACCCCTAAAGAACGGCAAAAACAAGCCGATAACACATATATCGGAAGTCGTTTTAAAGGAGTATTAAAATGAAAAAGGTTTTAGTAGGTGTATTAGTTTTTTTCACATTAACAATCACTCAAGCGTTTGCTTATAACTTAAAAAGTTTTACAAGCGATGCAAAAATCATGGCTGCAATGCAGTTATTAGAGCAAAACGGTGAATACGACGTATTTGCTAATCTTCAAAAAAATGCAGTAAAAGTTAAATTTTATCATTTATCAATGAATAATGTATATGCTGCAAATGCTTATGATGAATTTGGCAGAAGGGTTATTTTGATTAACAGCATGTATAAAGATGCCCCTGTTGAACAAATTGCATGTTTAGTTGCTCACGAAAGCTTCCATACAGCAAGAAAAGCAACTTTGGAAGAAGAGACTCTTGCAACTACTAAAGAAGCAGCTTGTTGGGCAAAATTAAAAAGAACAGGTGTTGCTTATCCTGAGACTAAATTAACAAAAAGATTAGATAAGATTGCAGGCTTACATATTGCTTCTGCTCAAGACGGTAACAATTATATTGGTGATAAAATCGCAAGCAGCAGTTTTTATAGAGCACAATTTGGGCTTAACTAAAAGATTTAAAAACGACTTTCATTCTATTTAACGACATCGAGGCATTATGCCTCTTTTTTTTGGGTGATCAAGAATACAGTGACCAAGTGACAAAGAAATTTTGCTTGTCATTATTTTCTTAAAATCATCTTCGGCGCATTGCAATGCACTCTACTGTTGGGGTAAATCTTTTCACGTGGGGTTTTTATTTGTCATCCCGAACTTGATTCAGGATCTATCCAATACAGTCTTATGTTAATAGATGTAGGGTGGACTTTAGTCCACCAAATAATATTGGTGCATTACAATGTACCCTACTGCTATTCGAGTATGGTGTAATCAAAATCGACATCTCGGAGTAATTCGTCAACAGTAATTTCAAGGGCTTTTGAGATTGCAATTAATTTTGAAAAGTCAATATCATTAAATTGTCCTTTTTCAATTCTGCACCAAGTTGCAACAGTGATACCACCATATTTCATCGCAATAGCATTAATAGATAACCCCATTTGTTCGCGGAGTTCTTTTACCCGTTTGCCAACCAACTTAACATTTTTATTTTTAATCTGTTGCATACACGTAATATAACGTGTATTATATAAACAATTCATTACGCGGGCGTAATATATAATATGGTATAATATTTTTATGAAAAAGATTTTGTTGATATTGTTTTTAATTTTTGCGTCTGTTTTGGGAGTGAATTCTCAAGAGTTTCAAAATAATAATGAAGGGTTACAATTTTACTATATAAGAGCAAGAGAATTTAAAAATCCGTCTAAAGATGTAAGAACAGATGCCGGAAAAGCTCTTATTGACGCAATTAATGGTGCTGAAAAAACTATTGATTTTGCTTTTTATGGATTATCCGGTCAAAATGAAATATTAGAAGCTTTAGTTAATGCCCAAAAACGTGGGATTGTTGTTAGAGGTATAGTAGATAAAAATATTGAAAATAAAAATGATTATTCAGGTACAGAATATTCTATTCAAAAACTTGGTGAAAATGTAGTAAAAACCGATTATAAAGCTGAAGTTGAAAAACTAAACAAGATAAAAAATAAAGAAATTGATTTTAAATATGACTTTTTTAAAGGCCATATAATGCATAATAAATTTTGTATTATTGATGATGAAATTGTCTGGACAGGTACCGTTAATATTTCAAGCACAGGTACGGGTGGTTTCAATGAAAACAACGCCTGCATTGTTCGTTCGAGCAAATTTGCTAATATATTTAAAAAAGAATTTGAGCAAATGTATGTAAAAGAACTTTTTCACGAGAATAAATTCCCTATTTATTCTAAAAAAGGGATTAATATAGAAAATAAAAACATTCAGATTTATTTTTCGCCAAATAAGTACATAATTAATACGGTAATTTTACCTGAGATTGAAAAAGCACAAGACTATATTTATCTTTCAATGTTTCTGATTACTGATAGTAAAATTGTTAGAAGCCTTATAGAAGCATTTGAACGGGGTGTTGAAATAAAAATGATAATAGATGCTCATCACGCACTTCAACCTTATTCAAAACATGAGGTTTTAAGAAAAGCTGGTATTAAGGTTAAAGTTGAAAATTGGGCTGGAAAAATGCACGCTAAAACTGTAATAATAGATGATAAAACAATTATTTCCGGTTCTGCAAACTGGACTTATAGTGCGTTCAAATATAACGATGAGAATCTTTTAATTTTCAGAAACGCTCCGAAAGAAGTTAAGTTTTTAAAAAAAGAGTTTGAGCAATCTTGGAAAAGTATACCTAATAAATGGTTATACGCAAACCCAAAACCGGAAGGGAGAGATAGTAAAGATTCTTGTTCTGACGGTGTAGACAATGACCATAACGGCTTGTTTGACGAAGAAGATCCCGCTTGTAAATAATTAGAGCTTTTCGATTAATGATTTTATCTGAATAGCATTTCTCTTTCTATTATTGTATTCTTCTTTTATTTTCTTCATATTTTCAGGTTCTATCATTTCTTCCAGATAATATTTTTCATTCCAACGAAAAATTCTGGTATTACCTTCACGAGTAAATTTTTCATAATTACTGGCTTTTTTAAATAAATCAGGATGGTTTTCATATAGATTTAGCCAGTCCATAGCGTTTTGATAAAAACAGAAATAACAACCATTTCGAGAACGATAATTGTAGTAACTTGGGTAATTAATTCCGTTCTCAGTAAGAATCTTTTCGACATCATTCTTACAGATACAGTTATCAATTAAAGGATATTGTGGTTTTACCAGTTCTTTTTCTAAATCTGATACTAATAAAACCCCTTTTCGGTGCTCTTCATCTTTTCTTATTCCGACATAGAGATTAATTATACCATTCCCTTCTTTTTTTAATTTCTCTTCAATAAATTTTTGAGAAGGACGAACTTTTAACTCGACAGTACACCAACGTCTAAAGTGGGAAGGGAGAACTCTGTTAATTGTGAGTAAATGTTCAAAGCTTTTTTCAGGTTTAACTCTGGTAATTTCTTTTTTCAGAAAAACTTCTATTTTATCTAAATAATCATATGTTTCAGGTAAATCACAACCTGTATCGTAAAATACAAGTTCGGTTCTTTCAAAAACCTCCGGCATGTTTTCTTTCATAAAAAATGCTAACGCAGTCGAGTCTTTCCCGCCTGATAGGCTTAAAATATGATATTCTGGGGTAAAATTCATGATAACAATCTCCTAAAATATATGTAGATTGGTGTATTTAATGCACCCTACATTTTGCAACTTATTATAGCAGTTGTATCTTTACCTCTAAAAGATTATTACAACCTTTTTACATCTAAACCAAAAATCTATGCCAAATACTTTTGCAGTGTTACTTTATCAAAGACTTCTATGCTTTCTCTTGAATGTATAAACACCAAACAAGATACCAACGATTTAAATGATTGGAAATCATCAAAAGCAAGCTTTTGTCTTAAATCAGTCATATTGTTTGCCATAAACTCTGTGATGACAGTCTTATCGTTATAATAAAGCTCGGATAAGAACTCGAAAGCTTCACGAGTCTTGATTCCTTCAAGATAAATTACATCAGGGCATTGGAATTCAACAAAACGAAGGGCTTTATCCATATTAAAGCCGATGTTTTCATTAAGTTCACACTGATTTACATGTCTCAAATCATATTTTGCAATTGATTCAATCGTCATAATATTCTTTTTAAGCTCTGTTGTTTCCATTAATAACGAGTAAATGATATGCGTTTTACCGCTCAATGGAGAACCACAAACCAAAATAATACCGGGTTTTTCTACTGCGCTTAATAAAATTCCTCTCTGTTTTTCATCAGGAACAATTTTCTCTAAAACTGCCGGTGGTTTATAAATCTTCAAAGAAATTCTCTCTCCCATAATAGTTGGGAAAGATGAAACTGAAGCAATAAGAATAGTATTTTCAACCTTAAAGCATAATTTTCCCAACTGTGGAATTTCGCAAACAGAAGGGTCTAAATTCGAAAGAGTCTTTAGTTTAGACACAAAAGAAGCGTTCAAAATGGCAGGAATAGTGCCCTTATCCATTATTTCACCGTTCTGTTTGAATACAACTTTCAAGCCTTCTTCCACTTGTTCAAAGTTTAATTCATGTATATCTTCAATAATAGCTTGTTTTAAAATAGCACGGATAACACGTTGGATATGTTCTTCCCCCGCGTCTTCCTTATGTAGCTCTTCCGTCCAATCAAATTCCTCAACACCCTGTGAAAGCGTAATATTATCAACCGTATCCGCAACTTTATAATACTCATCAATCTTTTTGACAATACTTGCCTCAGAAGCGATTACAGGCTCAATAGAACATTCTGCGGTTTCTATAATCTTATCAATCGCAAATAAGTCTAAAGGATCTGCCATTGCAACCGTCAAAACTTCTTCAATTTTAAACAACGGAATGATTCTATATCTTCTTGCATCGGCAAAAGCTACAAAATTAAAACACTTAGGGTCCGGATTATAATCCTCAAGGTTCACATATGGTATATGGAGTTTTGATTCCAAAAACTTCAACAAGGTGTCTTCGTTCAAAATTCCGGAATTAATAAGCGCTTGACCAATATTAATATTCTGGACATTCGCCAACTCTTCTGCCTTTTCTAAGGTCTCATAAGTGACAATGCCGTCTCGAACTAATTCATATTTAAGTTTTTCTAAAGTCTTATTATTAATGGTCTCCATTTTTACCCCAAGTATTCTTCAACTTTTTTAACGATTGCATCAAGTTCAAAAGGTTTTGTAATATATTCATTAACCCCTGTTTCTTCTCCAATCATTTTATCTTCAAGCTGAGAACGTGCTGTTACC